>CAZHUG010000032.1:0-25045 GCA_964535405.1 uncultured Oscillospiraceae bacterium
TGTCATCTCGTTGCCGCGCTCACCGCAGCCGATGTAGACAACGATGTCAACATCAGACCACTTTGCAAGCTGGTGCTGCACGACGGTCTTGCCCGAGCCGAAGGGGCCGGGAACCGCAGCTGTGCCACCCTTGGCAATGGGGAACATGGTGTCAATTATACGTTGTCCGCTGTTCATCGGACGGCTGGGTGGGTATTTCATATTGTATGGACGGGCTATACGCACCGGCCAATGCTGGATCATGTTCAGCTCGTGCTGCGCGCCATTGCCGTCCTCAAGAACTGCGACAGTCTGCTCGACTGTGAACTCACCGGACTGAGAACTTATTATGCGTCCGCTCATTCTGGGCGGCACCATGATCTTATGAAGTATGGCACTGGTCTCTTGAACTGTGCCAATGACGTCTCCGCCGACGACCTGATCGCCCGCTTGGGCAATGGCTGTGAACTGCCACTTTCGTTCGCGGTTCAGCGCCGGAACCTCCACACCTCTGGAGATTGTCTCACCTGTCAAGGCGCGAATCTCGGGAAGCGGGCGCTGTATGCCATCATAGATGTTATCCAGCATGCCGGGACCAAGCTCAACCGACAGGGGCATTCCCGTGGTCAGAACCTCTGCACCGGGGCCGATGCCGGAGGTTTCTTCATAGACCTGGATTGAGGCCGAGTCTCCCGTCATGTTCAGAATCTCACCTATGAGCCGCTGGCTGCCCACGCGGACGACGTCCGACACGTTGGCGTCGGCAAGTCCCTCTGCCACAACCAGCGGGCCTGATACTTTCGTTATTATTCCGCTCATCTGCAAACCTTCTTTACAAAATGTCAGTGCCCACAGCTTTCTCGACCGCCGACTTGAGTGCGGACTGGCCGAGTCCCAGGGGGCCTTCCCTGCCGGGTATCAGAATTATGGCAGGACTGGGAACATTCTTATATTTTGCTATTTCGTGCACGAGAGCCTGTGCGAGGTTTTCCTCGACATAAATTATTGCGTAGTCATCCGTATCGCGGGTCAGGCTGCGGAAAATCTCCTTCGCCTCCTCCGCGCCGGATGCGGGGAATACGTCCAGTCCGAGGGCCTTGAAGCCCATGACTGTATCGCGTCCGCCTAAAACAGCTATTTTATACATTGACATCACGCAGCCTTTCCCGGATCAGCTCCGACGAAATGCCGGCGAGCCGTCCCGTCAGGATCATGCGAACCGCAGTTATCTCACCCTCCAGCAATGCCAGATACTCGATAATCGATTCGATGCCGAATGTAGATAGCTTCGCGCCGCCGAGATACTCGGAAACGCCATTGTCACAGGCAAGCTCAAACGCGGTCATGCCGCCGCCACGCAGGGCTTCCACCCCCAGGGCAGCCGCCTCCTTGAGCGGAGACGCAGTAAACACCGCCGTCAGTCCCTCCCCGCCCGAGCTGATGGCCTGCGCCAGAGTATCCGTGGACAGATTTCCGCCCGGAACCAGCGCGCCCATCAAAAAGTCATGATCCTTGCCCATTCTCACCGTGCGAACCGCTGTGCGCAGGTTGGCGCTGTCGATGAGAATTCTGACATAGCCCTTAACGAAGGCGTTCCCGCATTCCTCCCCGATGGAGCCCAGCTCCCGGAAGTAAATGTAGTCAATCTCAAAGTCGGCAGTCTGGGGATTTCCGGTGCGGGCAAGAGTGCTTTTCGCTTTCTGAATAGCCTCGGACATTGCCGCGGGCAATGCGCTGTATCTCTCCTCGTTATATGCCTGTGCAAGCTTCTGAGGATCAATGCGGCCCGAATCGGAGAACAGATGTTCGCCGTCAACTCCGACGCCCTCGGATTTAATGAGAACCTTTATATTGTGATAATCGTACTTGAGGCGGAAAATGTCCACCGCCGCCTTTTGGGGCGACTGATTTTCGACCTCATCAAACACACTCTTCCTGTGACGGGAGAGTGCAGCGTCAAGCTCACGCATTCCCACGGCGGACAGATCCTCATAGCCGCAGTCGGTAAGGATTTTTGCAGCCTCTTCATAATCAGGGGCGGCGAGCATCCTGTCCATGCGCTCGCGGTTTAGCATGCGCGCCTCTCGTGCATTGAGCATTGTCGAGAGTGTCAGATAATCCAAATCTTTGATTTTGTAAGCCAAGCTTATACCTCCTCGCAGGGGAATGTCCACGCCCCTTGCGCAGACTTAGTCCTCAAAGAGCACCTCCGCCACTCGTGCGGCAAGCTCGCCGCGGGAGAGCTCCAGCAGAGTGTCCACTGTGCAGTTAACCTCGATGTCGCCCTGCCTGAGTATCAGTCCGCCGGACATACTGCGGGTCTCGTCCGAAACAGTGAGCTGTCCGGCCATGCCCCTGGCAGTCAGGCGCTCGTTTGCCGCCTTGGCTACCTTTGCACTGACCCGGCGCAGGTCATTGGGGGAGAATATGATATCCTCCTGACCGCTTACAGCCGCTTCCGACGCCAAATTCGCAAGGAAGGCCACATAATCCTGCTCCGGCAGGGTAGTTATTTTTTGCTTCGCCAGTTCAAATGTGCTGGATACGGCGCTTTGCTTCATGGCAAGAACACTCTTACGTGACTCCAGAGACGCAGTGCGTGCCATGCGATCCACACGTTGCTCTGTATCCTTCACGCCCTCACGCACGAGCTTCCAATAGCGCTCCTGTGCCTGTGCCTCATTCGCTGTGCGAATTTCGGCGCACCTGGCATCGCTCTCAGCGCGAATGTTTGCACACTCGGCCTCGGCATCAGCCAAAATACGGGCTGTTATTTTATCGATTCCATTCATAGCAGTTCCAGCCTTTACGGTTTATTGCGCGCGAGACTATATGTTCAGGATCATCAGCATAGATGCAAGCAGAGAAAGAATTGCGTAGAACTCAACAGTGATGCAAAGGATCATGCCCTTGGACCAGTCGTTGGGCTGCTTTGCCAGAATATTAATCGAGCTTGCTGCAACTCTACCCTGCGCAATGGCAGAAAGCCATCCGCCCAGAGCCATCGGCATGCAGGCCGCGAAATAACGCAAGCCTTCCTGAACGCTCATGTCGATCATTGTGCCGTCGAGCATGCCCATTCGGTAAACAGCGAAGAACCAGACAACCAGACCATACAAACCCTGTGTGCCGGGTATAACCTGAAGGATGAGTACCTTACCGAACTTGGAGGGATCCTCACAGAGAAGACCGGCTCCCGCCTCACCCGCGATGCCTGTACCCTTTGCTGAGCCGATGCCGGAAAGAGCAGCTGCAAGACCTGCGCCCATTAGTCCCAGGGCCATTCCACCAAATGCTTCGAAGAAACTATTCATGCTAAACTTCCTCCTTAATTGTTGACTGTGTCGATATTATAATATTTTGTTTTTATTGACAGAGGTTCGAACGGCCGTCCGCCGTCCTTATAGAACTTGCCGAAAAATTCAAGACACTGAAGTCTCAGGTCATGCACATAGCAGCCCAGCAGGTTCAGCGCAAAGTTAAGGGAGTTTCCAAACAAAGAAATAATCAGGAAAACTATCAGATTGCCCGGGATAGCGCCTATGGTATTGAAAACCTGAGCAATAACACTGCCCGCCAGCATCAAGGCCATGAGACGCGAATACGACAGCAGATCTCCAAAGAATCCGGTGACGTGGTTATAGAGCGAGCCGAAGATTCCGGTCACCTTGCCAAAGCCCTCGCCCGTGATTATTGGTCCTGCAAGAACCATTGCAATGCCGATGTAAAGCACAATGGAACCAGCACCAAGAACCATGCAGGCAATGCCCGCAAAAACTATCCACCAGGTAACTTCTTCAAATATAGCATCAACGATCTCGCCGGTTTTGATCTTCTCCACAAAGCTGATGATCATGCCCGTCACGATATGTATGAAGCCGAGAGCTATCGAGCCCAAAAGTATCATAATGGTGTCGTCCAGGGGACTAAACAGTCCTGGAAGTCCCGTCCATGTCGTTTCGGGATTGATGATTTTCGCAATTTGGAGCGGGGCATCACCGAAAAAGCCGCCTGTCAGCGCACCAACTACAAAGGTTGAAATGCCGCAGTAGAGAAACAGCTCCATAAAGTTGCGCATCCCCCCCGCCTTGGGCTTCTTTTTTAAGAGAACCAGAGAGGTTGCGAGCATCATGACAAGACCGTAGCCCATGTCCGCCATCATTATGCCGTAGAACAAGATGAAAAACGGTGCCATGAGCGGGTTCGGGTCGACGCCATCATACGCCGGCAATGAATACATCTCCGTGACCGCTGACAGCGCACGGGTAAGCCTGTTGTTTCGAAGCTTGATCGGGACCTCCGGAATGTCATCCTCCACCGGATCAAACGTCTCCCAGGCGCAATCGAAAGCGCCCAGCTCAGAGTCAAGCCGTCCAAGCTCCACCGTCGGCACCCAGCCCTCAAGCGCAAATGCGCTCTCCGTACACATCAGGCGTGTCGAAGCCTCCGCCCGGGCGATCTTTGTCTCCAGCGTGTCCGCGCAGAGCTTGAGCTCCTTGCGGTGCCCTGACTCGGATGCGATCGCAGCGGAAAGCACGATCTTGTGCTCCGCGAGCTCGGCGAGCTTCTTTTCGGATGCTGCCGTTCTCTCTCGAGCGCTGCCCTTTGTTTCGCTGAAGCTGACTGCGGAAAACCCCAGTGGCCGGAGCGCAGCAAGGGCATCCTCCAGCCCGTCATTGTGGCAGATAAAAAGGACATAGTGCAGGTTCTTGTCATCATACACACGGAAAAGCTGCGCCTGCTCGCAGGCGGCCCCCAGGGCTCCATCCGCCTCCGCCATGTCCAGCGTAGCCGGAAGGGAGGCAAAGCTTGTGACGGTGTGCTCTGTGCCCTTGAAATCCAGCGGCAGATCAAGCGTGAGCCAGGGCAGCATTTCTTCCAGAAGCGCACGCTCCCGACTCTCCTGCGCCGAGTCCCGCCTTATCTGCTCATCCATCTCCATCAGCCTCTCGGCCAATTGGATCTTCGCAGGCAGCCCTGCCTCGTCCAAAAGTGACGAAAGCGCCGCATCCGGCAATGGCGAAAGCAGCTTCTTCTTCTCAGGTGCATATTTGTCCAAAAGTTTAATCCCGTTCGTCAGCACCGCGTGCTGGGAACGGACGCGCGATAGCTCTGCGCCATCAAGTCTTGTGAGTTCGACCTCAGATTCTGCTGTAGGCTCGCTTATCTCCACGCAGCCCAGGAGCATCAGCTCGCGAAGAATTTCCTCGCGCTGGGCGGAGACAGCTACAAGCCTGAGTTTTTTCATTTTCTCAATTGCCATATCAGCCGTTCACTACCCTTTCCACGATAAGCGCCGCAGCCTTCTCCATCCGGACCTCAGCCCGGGCTCGCATGGCCGCTTTCTTGCTCTCAGTTTCCGACCCGAGACGTTCGGCCTCTGCCATAGCCTTCTCATCGGACTTGGCCTTAAGCTCCGCAAGCTCTCCCTTGGCTTTTTCCTCCGCCGAGTTCAGAGCCAGCCGTTCCTCCTCCCGGGCCGCCGCCTCGGCAGCCTTCGCCGAAGAAACTGCCTCAGCTTTCATGCGTTTTGCATTCTCCTCCGCTTCGCTTATCGTTGTTATCGCTTCAAAAGACATTGATACACCTCCCGCCGTGGCTGGGATATATTTACATGCCAGCCAGTTTATTCCTATTGCAATTACCTCTTTATAATACCAAATTTTTATTAAATTATCAAGCAAACTTGTGCATTTTGTATGACAAAATACACACAATCTCCAAGTCCAGACCTGTGATTTTTTAGTCAAGCATACAAAAGCTGAAGTTTGTCCCACTTTTGACAATTTACTTCAAAATTTTTACTTGCTTCACCTCAGGTTTGATACTATAATGTTGAGGATAGTGCTCTTTGTGAAAATTTGCACAGAAATATAGGAGGTGCTGACATGAGCCAATCAAATTACAGGCGAAGACTTGGTGACCGCAAGGAAGGCAGACGGCTGCGAACGCTTCCGGCGATCAGCCAGTTTGAGCCTTTTATAATGTTAAGCAGAAATGACGCATGCAACCAATTTGCCGGTTCGATCGAGGTCACGGAGACTGACCGCTGGATTCGATCTAAGCGTGCGGAGGGGTATAAGGGCCTGGGAGTTCTCCATCTTTTCCTTGCCGCATACATACGCGTCATCTCCCAATTGCCCGGACTCAATCGTTTTGTCGCCGGTCAGCGCGTCTATGCCAGAAACGAAATTGTTATCAACATGATGGTCAAGCGCGGGATAGCTATTGAATCTGAGGAAACCTGCGCAAAGGTCTATTTTGAACCCACCGACACCATCTTTGATGTCTATACCAAAATGAACGCCGCAGTGGACGAAATTCGTGCGTCTGATGATAGCGGCACGGAGAAGGCAGCCAGTGCCCTGATGAAGCTGCCGGGAATTTTTCTCAAGTTTGTCGTCTGGATCATCAAGATCCTTGAGTACTTTGATCTGCTGCCCAAGGCCCTTTTAAACGTCAGCCCCTTTCACGGCTCGCTGATAGTGACTGACCTCGGTTCGCTGGGCATCCCTCCCATCTATCACCACCTGTATAACTTCGGAACCCTGCCGGCCTTCCTGGCTTTCGGCGCCAAGAGAAGGGTCACCGAGCTTGACAGGCACGGCCTGCCTGTGGAGCACAAGTATGTTGACTATAAGGTCACCTGCGATGAGCGCATAGTTGACGGCAACTACTACGCAATGGCGTTTAAGCATCTCAAGTACTACATGAAAAACCCCCACGAGCTCGAGCACCCGCCCGAGAAGGTCGTGGAGGACATATTCTGATATTATAATAACACGCAACATAAAAACGCAGCAAGGCTTAAGCTTAGGCCTTGCTGCGTTTAATATTATATCAGGCGCTTTGTGCGCATGGCACGCATTGCGTTCATGACTGCCAGAACCATCACACCGACGTCCGCGAATATGGCGAGCCACATGCTGGCGATGCCGAGTGCACCCAGAACGAGGCAGACGCCCTTTACGCCCAGCGCGAAGGCAATGTTCTGCCGCACTATGCGCATACACTTGCGGGATATTCGTATAGCCAGAGGCAGCTTTGCCGGATCGTCGTCCATGAGCACAACATCGGCAGCCTCAATCGCAGCGTCGGAGCCGAGCGCACCCATAGCCACACCCACGTCCGCGCGGGCGAGCACCGGAGCATCGTTAACTCCGTCGCCCACAAAGACCAGCGCACCCCCGGAACCGGACTCGAGCATACGCTCAAGCTCGGAAACCTTGTCTCCCGGCAGCAACTCGGACACTGCCTCGTCGAGCAGGAGCTGGCCTGCTATGGCGTCCGCCACGAGCTTCGTGTCTCCCGTCAGCATAGCCACGTGCCCCACTCCCGTCTCACGCAGCTGCGCAACAGCGCTTATAGCGTTCGGCTTGAGCTCATCGGATATGATTATATATCCGGCGTAGGCTCCGTCGATGGCAACATGCACGATCGTACCCAGGGCCTCGACAGGCTCGCAGCCGATATTGAGCTTTGCCATGAGCCGTGCGTTGCCGACCGCCACCGGCGTATCGTCCACCACCGCGGCTATGCCGTGTCCAGGCAGCTCCTGAACACCACTCACGCGTTTCGGGTCGGCCTCGCCGCCCCAGGCGCTTATGAGACTCTTGCTTATCGGGTGACCGGACCAGCTCTCAGCCAGAGCAGCATGCTCAAGGAGCATCCCGGCATCAAAGCCCTCCACAGGATACACGCCGGAGACCTCAAACACACCACGGGTCAGCGTTCCGGTCTTGTCGAACACGACGCTGCCTGCATTCGCCAGCGTCTCAAGGCTCGCAGAGCCCTTTATGAGTATGCCGCGCGCAGACGCGCCCCCGATGCCGCCGAAAAAGCTCATCGGGATCGATATCACCAGCGCACAGGGGCAGCTTATGACCAGGAATGTCAAAGCTCGCTTGATCCATTCGCCCCACATCGGCGCCGCGCCCGTAATCAGCAGGAACGCCGGCGGCAAAACCGCCAGAGCCAGCGCCGCATAGCAGACAGCCGGAGTATACACCCTTGCAAAGCGCGTGATAAAGCTCTCGGAGCGTGATTTCTTCTCGCTCGATTCCTCAACCAGCTTAAGTATGCGCGACACTGCGGACTCGCCGAAGGGCTTCGTCGTGCGTATTCTCAGAACACCTGAGAGGCTCACACAGCCGCTTATAACATCGTCACCCGCGACGCAGTCGCGGGGCATGCTCTCACCCGTCAGGGCGGATGTATCCAGAGATGATACGCCCTCGATTATCACTCCGTCTATGGGGATTTTCTCGCCAGGGCGCACAACGATGATGCTGCCGGTCTCGACCTCCGCCGGATTGACGCGGACAATTTCGCCGCCGCGCTCCAGCATAGCGTGGTCAGGGCGGATATCCATTAGCGCCGCGATATTCTTGCGGCTCTTGCCAATGGCGTACTCCTCAAAGAGCTGACCGGTCTTATAAAACACCATAACACCGACGGCCTCAGCCATGTCGCCCAGCGCAATCGCGCCAATCGTGGCTATCGCCATCAGAAAGTTCTCGTCAAAGACCCGGCCGCGCACAATGCCGCGCAGGGCGCTGTACAGAATGTCATATCCCGCGATAAAATATGGAATAAAATATAGCACGGACTTGAGCCGATGATCCATAGGGATTGCCGCAACGGCAATGAACAGCACTGCCGAAACTATGACGCGCCAGAGAGCGGTTTTTAGCTCCGCGTCGGTTGAGCTGCCGTGCTCATGACCGCAGCCGCAATCGTCCCCGTGCTCATGCTCATGGGAATGCTCCTGTCCGCAGCCGCAGCCGTCACTGTGTTCGTGAGCGTCAACTTGAGCACAGCTACAGGCTGCGCCTTGTGAATGCGCATGCTTATGTTCGTGGTGATCGTGACCGCAGGCACAGACAGCACCGTGCCCGTTATTATGTTTATTCATGGACATGCTCCAGACCTCCCTCCAGCATCTTGTTTACGTGCTCGTCATCCAGAGAGTAGAAAACAGTCTTGCCGTCGCGGCGGGGCCTCACCAGCTTCGCCTTGCGCAAGGTGCTGAGCTGATGGCTCACGGCAGACTTTGTCATGCCCAGAACCGCCGCAATATCGCAGACGCAAAGCTCCCGCTTCGACAATGCCCAGATTATCCTGATGCGCGTCGGGTCACCCAAGACCTTGAAAAAAACCGCCATGGTATCTAAAGTCTCGTCCGGAAGCATATCCCGGCGAGCGTCGATAACAGACTGCTCGTGTATAACATTTGCTTCACAGCTAAACTCGCTGCGTGCCATAAAAACGCCTCCTTCATATGAACAGTTGAACACTCGTTCAACTAACTAAGGCTATTATAGTTGAACGCACGCTCAATTGTCAAGGACTTTTTGAGCGTGCGTTCAACTTTTATTTATTTGGGCTCAGGGTTGCACCTGCGCGTTTTTAAAATATGTCTCAATATTATCCAAAACCTTCCGGCTCAGGCGTTCAAACGCCTGCTTGGTGCGACCGCTCGATACGTTCATGCAATTTACATGCGGATTTTCCAGCAATGCACCGCTGCTGTCACCGCCGGCGGCGGCAGTATCGCAGAAAAACTCGTTATCGCCGTGCTCCAGCCATTTTACGAGTGCCGGAACGTCATGCGAAGGCCCGATAGAGGTGTTGAACAGCAACTTGCCGTTGCCGAACCACTCAAACTGCTCATCATGCAGGAGGATGACGTTCTTGTTGAGGCAAGTGCAGGCAACGTCAACCGTCTCCAAAAGTTCCTTCAGTGGCAGGTACTTAATGCCCTGCTCCTCAGAGTCCGGCTTGCGGCTGCGACTATAGTAGTGCAAATCAGCGCCCAGGGCCTGCAGCGCATTGGCGACCATCCTACCGGAGGTGCCGAGGCCGATGATGCCAACTTTCAAATCCGTCAGCTCAAACGGGAGCTCCTTCCAGCGCTTGCCACCGAAGCCGTGCATATATCGGATCAGCTCGCTCACAACGTACTCTACAAGGCCCTGATCGCCGTAGTCGCGAACACCACGGACAGTGATTCCCCTCGAGTTGGCGTGCAGGATGTCCACATTCGCGCTCTCCGGCGCGTAGAGGCTGCAGCACATTCCGATATACCTTATATCAGGACAGGCGTCGAGCACCTGTCTGTCGATGCTGCTGGTGTGGCTCAATAGCACGGCATCAGCGTCACCGATGCGCGCTATGATCTGCTCGTTATCAGCGGGCATGTCCTCATACATTATGACCTCGTCAGCGTAATCGCGCAGCTTCTCCTCTGCCGAGGCGATGAGGCTGACCGGTTCTATAGCAACTAGTTTCTTAAACACTTTTTCCCACCTTCATTCAAAATACAATCGGCGAAACGGCGTTTTGGAGCACTGCAACCACGCTCCATGCCGCAACCTTGCTGGTGCGCGAATAGATATTAAGCTCAGTCTTGACCTCTTCGCCCTTAATTTCGATCTTGTACTCATCGCCCTTGAAGCCTGGCACGGCCTCAATTTTCATCATTGTATTCTCCGGGCCTGCACTGGCGAGTGCAGTTGCAACTGCGACGTTTACGTGAGTGGGCAGGACGGCAATCGCCTGCTTGGTCGTGCCGGAGAACACCTGCTCACGCTCTGTAATGTCAAGCAGTCCATCCCTGTACAGTGGTGTGTGGAAAAGTGAGCCGGGTGCCTTCTGTGAGCCTATGGAGGCGGTAATCGGGCCCATGAGTGCGGCTGTGCGCAGAATATCGAAGCCGCCGACTGCACCGCTTGCGATATACACACGGCGATTATTCTTCGCGGCGGTGTTTTTAACCCGCTCGTAAAACTCCGCGTCCGCAAACGCGCCTATTGACAACACGACGAGGTTTGCACCGGCATTTAAAACGGCCTGGCTATAGTCCCTCACAGCCTTCACAGATGCCGCCTCGGCGACAAAATCGGGCTTCAGTGCCAGAAGCTCGTCAAGCTCGGTGCAGGCTATGCAATTGTGGCGTAGGGCAAAGTCCGCGGCGCGCGCGCCGTCGCGTCCCAGAACCGCGGTGAGCTCATACTCCGGCAAATATCCGTCCTCCAGCGCGGTCGCCACAATCTCGTTGAGATGACCGCAGCCTATGAGCGCTAATTTAAGTTTATCCATGCTAATCTCCTTAAGTACAGTTATTAATTTTTCCAGTTTATCACACAAAGCATTTCTCGTCCATCGGACAAGATAAACACCTTTTGTTTTCATTGCTTTTAATTTTCGCCTATATACATATAGTATAGCCGGCTATCGCGACAAAGGCGGCCGGCCCCCGGCTTATGCACAAATAAAATGCCAGCCGCAGTCAGCGGCTGGCATTTTTGGCGCTTAGATGCGCTTTTTTATGGCTGCTATGAAGCTCTCGGTATCGGGGCAGGGCGGCTCGCCGCAGAGCGGCGCGAGGTCACCCGGCAGGGCATCATCCTCAATTGCGGCCAGCGTTGCCTGCTCCAGTCTTGTCGCGAAGTCTATGAGATCGGACTGACCGTCTAGCTCGCCGCGCTTGCGCAATGCGCCGGTCCATGCAAAAATCGTCGCGACCGGGTTTGTGGACGTGCGCTCACCGGCCTGCCGGCGCTGCCAGTGCCGTGTCACCGTGCCGTGCGCCGCCTCATAGACAAACTGTCCGTTAGGCGAGACGAGCACGCTCGTCATCATCGCCAGACTGCCGAAGGCCGAAGATACCATATCGCTCATCAGATCGCCGTCGTAGTTTTTCAGCGCCCAAACCATGCCCCCCTCGGAGCGCATAATCCGCGCGACCGCGTCATCGTTCAGGGTGTAGAAATATGTGAGTCCGGCGGCCTTGAAGCGTTCCTCGTACTGGGCATACATCAGCTCGAAAACCTCCCGGAAATGCCCGTCGTACTGCTTTGAAATGGTGTCCTTGGCAGAAAACCAGAGATCCTGCCCGACATTTAGCGCAAACTCGAAGCAAGAACTCGCAAAGCTCTCGATCGAGGAGTCAATATTATACGTGCCCTGCAGAACTCCGGGGCCGTCGAAGTCAAATATCGTCTGGCGGGAGCTCGCGCCGTCCGCACCGGTGAATAGAAGCTCGGCCTTGCCCGCACCCGGCACGCGGTACTCCGTGCCCTTATATATATCGCCATAGGAATGGCGGGCAATTGTTATTGGCTTTTTCCAGCTTCGCACATTGGGCCTGACCCTGCTCGTCACGATCGGCGCGCGGAAGGTCGTGCCGTCAAGTCTCGAGCGGATGGTGCCGTTCGGGCTTTTCCACATCTCGCGAAGATTATACTCGCTCATGCGCTGTCTGTTCGGCGTGATGGTCGCGCATTTGACGCCGACAGCAAGACGCTTCACAGCCTCAGCCGCCGCTATCGTCACGCTGTCGGCGCTGGCGTCGCGGCTCGGCAGGCCGAGGTCATAATACTCAGTTTTAAGCTCGATATACGGGCATAGAAGCTCTGTTTTTATCATGTCCCACATGAGCCTTGTCATCTCGTCGCCGTCCATCTCGACTATGGGGTTTCGCATTTTTATCTTAGGCATTGTTTCGCCCCCTATACCAATTCATCAGGCAGCCGGCAAGCAGTATTTCGCGCTCCTGACCGTCCATGTCCGGCAAAGCAAGCTTGAGCTTCTTTGCCCCCTGCTTGTAGACCATGACGGCATCCACGCTATCCGCCGAGGACTCAATCGCAGCACGCACGTCGGGCAGGACAATATAGTCACCGGGCTGAAGCTCAAAGCTCTCAGCCTCAGGGAAGATGAGCGGCAGCATTCCCCAGTTTACGCAGTTTGAGCGGTAGCGCTTGGTGGCAAAGCTCTTGCAGATATTCGCCGCGCCGCCCAGAACCCGCTGACAGGAAGCCGCCTGCTCGCGGGCAGAGCCGTCTCCGGGGCAGTTTGCGTATATGGCAGAGCCCAGTCGGGCCCTCTCGAGCGCCTCCGGCGGCAAGCCTGCCGCGGCAAGCGCCGCGGTAAGCTCGGCATCCGCCTGCCCGTTTGCCCGTGCCTGCTCCTGTTTCCCGATCGCCTTAGCGCGGGGGACATATTCGGGATCGCGGCGGGAGAGGGTAAACTCCGCAAGCTTCAAGGGGTTTGAGCGATAGCTCGAGGTCTCGCCCGAGGGGATAAGCTCGTCCGTCGTCGTCACGGGGTCGTGTATGACCGAGGCAAGGCGCAAAACCAGATGCTCAGCCAAGGCCGGCTGTTCGGGCCAGGCGGTAATATTCGGGCCGAAGCGCAACTCGGCATCCGCCTCGGGTTTATTAAATCCGAACCAGACCCGGGCATCGTAGCTGCTGCGGTCAAAGCTATATTCGCCGCGGGCCGGAGCTGTATAGTCCACATCCGCGGCCGAGGTGAGCAGGCCGCCGTTTTTCGCCGTTGCGGCGATCGAGCGCGCATCCATCAGCATAACGGAGGCCATCTGACCATCGCCCGGACGCGAGCCCTCGCGGTTGGGAAAGTTTCTCGTGGTGTGCCGCGCGGAGAGTCCGTCGTTTGCGGGCACGTCGCCCGCGCCGAAGCAGGGACCGCAGAAACAGGGCTTAAACACCGCGCCCGCCGACATCAGCGACTGCTGAACGCCGCTGTGCATGAGCGCCATGCTGACAGGCAGGCTGGGCGGATACACGGACAGCGAGAAATAGCCGCTGCCGGTATTCCCGCCGTCTAATATCGCGGCGGCCTCGGCAATATTGTCGTACATGCCGCCGGCGCAGCCGGCTATGACGCCCTGATCGAGGCGCAGTCTGCCGTTTTCCAGCTTATGCGTGAGCTTCAGTCCGGTTTTCCTCTCGCAATCGCGGAGAATGTCGCCACCGTCGGCAATAAGCTCGCGGATGGTGAAGGCGTTTGAGGGATGGAAGGGCAGTGCCGCCATCGGCTCAATCTTTGATAAATCCAAATCTATCATCGCGGAATATTGTGCGCCGTCCTCGATGCTCAGCTTTTTATAATCGCCGGCTCTGCCGTGTGCGGCGTAGTATTCCTCAACCGCGCAGTCCGTCTCCCAAATCGAGCTCAGGCAGGCGGTCTCGGTAGTCATCACGTCGATTCCTATGCGGAAATCCATGGGCAGGTTTTCCAGTCCCGGCCCCGCAAACTCCAGAATCCTGTTCTTGGCAAAGCCGTTGGCGTAGACTGCGGCACACAGCGCGATCGCCACGTCATGCGGGCCGACGCCGTGCGCAGGCGCGCCGCTGAGCCAGACCAGAACCACCTCGGGCCTGCCGACGCTGTATCTGTCGCCCAGAAGCTGGCGGACTATCTCAGGTCCGCCCTCGCCTATGCCCATCGTGCCCAGTGCACCATAGCGCGTGTGGCTGTCACTGCCGAGGATCATCCGACCAACGCCCGACATCATCTCGCGCGCGTACTGGTGGATTACCGCCAGATTCGCCGGCACATATATGCCACCGTATTTCTTCGCGGCGGAGAGCCCGAAGGCGTGGTCGTCCTCATTTATCGTTCCGCCGACAGCACAAAGGCTGTTGTGGCAGTTTGTCATCACGTATGGCACAGGAAAGCGCTCAAGCCCGGACGCGCGCGCAGTCTGGATGATACCCACATAGGTTATATCGTGGGAAATAAGGCTGTCGAAGCGCAGCTCGCAGCGAGCCTCGCTGCCGGAGCTGTCATGAGCGGCAATTATTCGCTCAGCCATCGTTCTGCCGTTTTTTGCCTGTACAGTCGTTTCCTGTGGTCTGCCATTTTCTATCCAAATCTTTTTCCCTATAAGCTCCATACCAATACCTCATTCCTGATGTATAATGTTACACAGTAAAGTATATCAGATCCAGCTGTTATTGCAAGTTTTTTAAAAATATTTCAAAAATAGATAAATTCTGGTGGCTGTATACGTTTTTTTAGTGTAATTTTGCATATTTATTTTTCTTAACTTGCATTTCAGACCTCTGGGCCGTATAATAACACAAACTTGAAGGGGTGTTTGCCATGGACTTAAACAGCGATATCGTGAAAGGCTATGTGTCCTCGCTGAGCGAGCATTTGCGCAGCGAATATATTATAGATGAGGAATTTTACCAAAGTTATAACGTGAAGCGCGGTCTGCGAAACGCGGACGGAACCGGTGTTATGGCCGGTGTGACGCGCATAGGCAGTGTCCGCGGCTACGTAATCGAGGACGGCGAGCGCGTGCCCATGCCCGGCAGGCTTTATTACCGCGGCTATGACCTCATGGACATCGTAAAATCTCACGAGCAGGACGGAACCTTCGGCTATGAGGAGGTCGCGTATCTCCTGCTGATGGGACAGCTGCCTACCGCCCAGCAGTTTGAACAGTTTGACACGATACTCTCTTCCGCAAGGCAGCTGCCGCCGTATTTCACCGAGGACATGATCTTCAAATCCCCCAGCCGGAATGTGATGAACAAGCTTGCGCGCAGTGTGCTCGCCTTATATTCTCACGACCCCGCGGCGGACGACACCTCGATTGAAAATATGCTGCGCCAGTCAATCGAACTCATCGGGCGCTTTCCCATTATCGTCGCCAACGCCTACGCCGTCAAGTGCCATCACTTCGACGGCAAATCCCTATATCTGCACACGCCGAAGGAGGATCTGTCTGTCTCCGAAAACTTCCTGCGCATGCTCCGCCCGGACAAGAGCTACACGCATGAGGAGGCACGGCTTTTAGACCTGATGCTCATGATCCACGCCGAGCACGGCGGCGGAAATAACTCTGCCTTTGCCTGCCGCGTGCTGAGCTCCACGGGCACCGACACATACAGCGCCATCTCTGCCGCCGTCGGCTCGCTCAAGGGCCCGCTTCACGGCGGTGCAAACGCCAAGGTCATGGAGATGTTCGCGGACATCAAAAAAAATGTCAAGGATCTAAACGACGACGATGAGCTTGCCGGCTTCCTGTCACGCCTGCTTGACGGCAGCGCCGGAGACGGCTCGGGTAAAATTTACGGACTTGGACATGCTGTCTACACCATGTCCGATCCACGCGCCGAGTTAATCAAGAAATATGCCCGTGATCTGGCAGAAAAGACAGGCGCCGCAGTCGATCTGGATCTTCTTGAGCGCATCGAGAGCCTCGGCTCGCGACTCATCATGGCAAAACGGAACTCTGACATTCCGATTTGCGCAAATGTAGACATGTACTCCGGACTCGTGTACGGAATGCTCGGCATTCCGGAGGACTTGTTCACGCCGCTGTTTGCCATTGCGCGCATTGCGGGCTGGTGTGCGCACCGGATTGAGGAGATCGTCTCCTGCCGCCGGATCATCCGCCCCGCCTACCGCGCCGCAGTTCTGCGCCGGGGCTACGAACCCATGGATAGTCGCACCGACACGGACGAATGAGCAGATTATAATGATTAGCATGAAACTTTTAAGCAATATTAGGGGGACAAGATATGAATAAGTACAACGAAGCTATGAAACTGCTAAACGAGAAAGTCGGCAACAAGGATGCCCTGATCTCCCTTTCCACCATCGCAGCGGAAGCCGGAGCCGATGGCAAATGCCGCCCGGCCGCACGCCTTGTGGATGCCTATTACGAGGATGGCGCGTTCTACATCGTTACCTACGCAACCTCGGGCAAGATGCGGCAGATTGCCCAAAATCCCGAGGTCGCCGTTTGCATCATAGTCGATAATTTCACGGCTGACGGCATCGGTGAAAATCTGGGCTGGGTGTGCGACGAAAAGAACACGGAAATGATGACAAAGCTTCGCAAAATATTTGCCGAATGGTATTACGAAGCAAATAACGACGAAGATACCAACACATGCCTGTTGCGAGTGAGCCTGACTAAGGGACTGTGGAACGATCCCCACAAAGGGCTCAAAAACGAGATCGATTTTATCAATAAGACGGCAGATTAAGCAGCCTTTGCAAGGCATTTTACAAAAAACCATATAAAAGACAAGACGCAGCGAGTTGCTTTTCGCCGCGTCTTGTCTTTTATATCGCCACGCACTAATCGTTGTGGCTTAAAGCTATATTTCTCCGCTGCGGTAGGCCGCAAGCAGGGCCTCAAGTGCCTCTATTCTGCGGCGCAGGCGAACCCCCTCGTCCGTATCCGATATGTATCGGCGGTGCTCAAAGTGCTCAACCGGTTCGGAGTCTGACTCAATATCCGCATTGTCGGACAGGACACTGGCGACGCCGTCAAAGGGTCGATGTGACTTCATTCGCAGCCCATGCGAGCTGTATATGAGTGTATATCCGGCGATTCCCGTCGTCGGCTGATACGCCTCGCAAAAGCCGCCGTCGATGATGAAAAGCTTGCCTCCCGCCTTGACCGGGCTCTCGCCCCTGCTGGCCTTCACCGGCGTGTGACCGTTTATTATATGTCCCGTATCCGGATCGAGGCCGAACTCCGAGAGAATCATTCTCGCAACGGACTCGTCCTCCCAAAAGCTGAAATATGGGTTTTTCGGCTCTATCCAGCTGTCCTTATCGTCCACAACCGCACGCTCAAAGGTGTGGAACACCCTGCCGGAGAACGGGCTGTCGTTGCCGCACCAGAGATACCACATCATGTCAAACGCAGACTCTTCTCGGGCCGCCCAGGCGCTCTTCACAACCGCGTCGGAATAATCAAGCAGCTCCTTGCCGGTATACCATCTGCCTCCGTGCCTCACGCGGGCAAATTCGCCCTCCGGTGTCATGGGAATGCAACCGTGATACAGAAGGTTTCCATTGTGGCAGAGATACGTGCTGCCGTTTTTATAGATGAAGTCAATATGACTGCGCAGGGCATGACTCTCTCTAAATAGGGAGACGTACTCCTCCACGAGCTTTGCCTCGTCCCCGGTCATGCGATACGGGTCGGAGGGATCAATCGTCGGCCAGAAGTCAGTGTTCAGCGGATACACACCGTCATCAAGACGGACTGTATTTGCCTCAAAGTCTATTCGCTCGAGCATCAGCCGGTCATTCATGCCATAGCCCGGGTGACGTTTTATAACCTGCCCCTCCAGCTTGAAGCCGACGGTATTGAGCGCCATGCTCAGATTCTCCGGGGTGCTGCTGCCATAAACGCGCTCCGCGAAATGCGACAAGGGCCGCAAGGAGATGCCGTAGCGCCGCTCAAGCAGATTCGCGTTGCCGTAGTCGAGGGAAATGCGCAAAACCGTGAAGATACAGGCCGCGCTGCCTGCCGCAGCTCCCATCCAGAGTATGTCGTGGTTGCCCCACTGTATGTCCAGATTGGGGTACTCCATCAGTGCATCGAGCAAGCGCGCAGGTTCAGGGCCGCGGTCATATATATCGCCGACAATGTGCAGCCTGTCCACCGCGAGCCGCTTTATAAGCTCTGCCAGCGCCGCTATAACGTCCTGCGCGGCACCGGTCGAGACAATGGCGTCGAGCAGCGCCTGGTTATATCGAAGCTGGTTTGCGTCCTCGTCACGCTGCATATGCAGCAGCTCATCAAGCACGAAGCTCCACTTGTCGGGCATCTGCTTGCGGACATAGCTGCGGGTATATTTGCTTGAGAGCGTCTCTGACAACATGCACAGGCGCACGAGCATCCCGCGCAGCGCCTCATCCGTCACCTTCCCCTGTTCCCGGAGGTTATCAAGCTCCTCGCGCGGGTAATATATGAGAGTGCAGAGGGCGCGACAGCGCGCCTCGCCGATCTCAGACTCAAAAAGCCTGCGGGTCTTTTCCAAAATAACGCCGGAACAGTTATTCAATATGTGCCTCACTGCACCATATTCGCCGTGCAGGTCGCTTATAAAGTGCTCTGTGCCCTTCGGCAACGAGAGAATGGCGCTCAGATTTATGATCTCTGAGCAGACGTCCGCTTCGCTGGGGTATTTCTCCGCCAGCAGCTCGAGATATTCGCGTGTGTAACCGCTCATTTGCTTCCCTCCCAAATTTAATTTTACTCAATTTTACCATCTAGACGGGAACTTTACAATCAAATCCCGGTAAAAAGGGGATTATCATTCGTATTACAGCCCGGCTAAACGAAAAACAGCCGATGCAAGCGCATCGGCTGTTTTTTCTATAACATTAAAGCTTATATGCAGTTTCAAAGCCTTCCCACATGGCATCGCTGGACTGGCGTGCCTTTGCGGCATCGCCGATGACGAAAACCTCGGGAACAAACTCACGCAGCTGCTCGGATATGGGGTCATAAGCCCTCGCGCCGAGTCCGAAGATTATGTAATCAAAGCCGCGGAGCCACTCCTCGCTGCCGTCCTTGCGCTGCACCTTCACGTCGTGGTCCGTGACTTCAAGGATCTTGGTGTTGACGTTTATATCAACAGCGTTTTTCTTGAGCGCACGCAACAGCGGTGCGCGGTTCGGGCCGCAGACACCGGTCATAAGCTGTGGCTGCATCTCGATGATGCTGATCTCCACATCCCCGATGCTTGCATTAAATCCTCTTGTAAAAGCGGTGGGACGAGAGTTTGCGATGATGGTCTCTGCGGTTTCGCAGGCGACCTCGCCACCGCCCAGAACGCAGACGCGTCCCTTGGGTATGACGAACTCTCCGCGCAAGAACTCATGCGCCGTACGAACGGGGTAGTCCTTCGTGCCCTTGATGGGGGGGATCAGGGGCTTTGCGCCCGTGGCGACGATGACGGCCTCGGGGGCGAATTTCTTCACCGACTCAAGCGTAGCTTCCTTGCCAAACTCAAACTTAACTCCTGCCTTCTTTGCGCGGTAGTTTAAGTGAACGAGCCACTTGGTCATCTCCTGCTTGCCGGGTGAAGTCACCGCCAAATTGAGCTGTCCGCCGATCTTGTGATCTGCCTCCCAAACCGTAACGTCATGTCCGCGCTCGGCCGCCGTGACCGCAGTGTACATTCCACCGGGGCCTGCTCCGATGACAAGGGTCTTCTTGGACTTGCCAGCCGCCTGGAACGGGAAGTCGTACTCTCGTCCTACAAGCGGATTAATGTGGCAACGGCACTGGGGATGCTCCATGGTTCTGGTTATGCAGCTTCCGCCGCAGGAACCGCAGGGGGTAATATCGTCAAACTTGTTATCCTGAGCCTTGTTGCACAGGTCAGGGTCGGCAAGCAGAGGGCGACCCATGGACACACCGTCCACCAGACCACGCTCGATAATATCGGCGGCGTAGCGAATGTCGTTAATCTTGCCAACGGCATAGACGGGAATGTTTACGACCTTCTTAATTTCTGATGCCTCATAGACGTTCATTCCGATATGCTTGCCGTGGCTGGGAAGGATGTACTCAAGTCCCTCGTACTGTGTTCCGCCGGATACCTCCAGCAGGTTCACGCCGGCGGCCTCGAATTTAGGTGCGAGATAGAGCATTTCGTCAAGGGAGTTGCCGCCCTCACAGCGCTCATCGCCTGATACGCGCAGGAAAATCGGAAAGTCAGGGCTGACGTTCTTGCGAACCTCTGCGATGACCTCGAGGATGAATCGGGCGCGGTTATCAATGCTGCCGCCGTACTCATCCATGCGCTTGTTGCGCAGAGGCGACAGGAACGCGCCGGGCATCATGTAGGCGTGGGCGCAGTGCAGACCAATTCCGCCGCAGCCGGCCTCCTCAACTCTGCGAGCCGCAGCGCCGTACTGCTTTATAACCGTCTGAATCTCCTCAATGCTGATCGAGCGGCTGACGTGGCAGTTGGCGTTGGTGTTAACCGAGGGTCCCATGGGCGCGATGCCTCTGAAGCCGCAAATGGACTCCGGGCCCGGGTGGATGATCTGCGGAACAAGCGTGCTGCCGCACGCGCTGACGCGCTCGGCAAAGGCCTTGAACTGGGGCACCAGATCATCGGAATCAAGACAGGTCGTATTTCCGATATACTGGTATTTGCGGTCAATCGTGACGGCGTCTATGACGATAAAGCCCGTGCCGCCCTCTGCGCGTCGAACAAATATATCAGCCAGACGCTTGGGAACTGTGCCATCCTTCGCCTCGTAGTCCATGCTCATGGGTGCCATGCCCACGCGGTTGCGCAGGGTCAGCGAGCCGACCTTGAGGGGGGAAAACAGCTTGGATTCTCTCATATCCATATTAATTACCTCTTCATATTGATCAGTGTTTTATAAAACTATATTTCCTAGATACATTCTATATGAAAGTGCTCATTTGCACTGTCGTAAACATAGTCATTTGCTAAATAACTGTGCTGCATTTTTCTGTGATATTGTGCGGCACAAGCAGTCATTAATCTCAATTTTACTAACAACACTCCAGCGCTACGCGACTTGTTTGCGCTTGTTGTAAAGCGAGGAGCGGATGCCATGAAGACCATGGCGATCCGCTCCGGCTCTTACTAATTTTAGATATATGTGATTGTGTAGGGATAAATTATGCTTCCTTCTTGACGTGGATCTTAGGCAGCAGCATCACGACGACTATGCCCGCTGCGATACACGCCAGCTCGACCAGGGTGACCGCCTTGATGGAGGCAACGCTTGCCTGAATGGTCGCGGCGGCCTGATCGGCACCGGCGGTCATCGCCTCTGTCACGCGGTTGCCTACACCGACGGTGAACATGGGGACGAAAACAGCCACGCCAAAGGGTGCCGCTATGTCACGGAACACACCGTAGGTGCCCGTGCCGGAGCCTGCGGCTTCACGCGACAGGCCGGAGAGAACTACCTTCATGAAGATGGTTGCGTTTCCGCCGAGACCGACGCCGAGGATGCCGAGGGCAGAGGCGAAGATGAAGAAGGAGGATGTCTCCGTGAAAAAATACATGATTGCGCAGCCGACCGCTGTCAGCAGCAGGGAGAAGGTTAAAACGGAGCGGGGCTCCTTCTTGTCCGCCAGGGGTCCAATGGCGACAGAGCCGATGGACATGCCGACATACATGATGGAGATTGCAAAGCTGGAGATAAGGACGTTTTCGGGCTGGGTCATGCGCACGAAGACGATGACGTTGGTCATGTTTGCCTGCATGAGTCCCTGAGTGAGGAACAGTGCGAGTACGGGGAGGATAAATGCCTTGCGAGCCATGAATTTGCCGTTGAGAATGGGGTTTTTTGCCTTACGCTCGACGAGGAACAGGGCGATAAGAGCGGCTGCGCAGGCTCCGGCGCAGATAACAAACTGCTTGGAGGTCCAGCCCATGTTCTGACCGAAGGACGGCACGCACAGGAACAGGCTGAAAAACACGAGGACAAGTGCCGCACCGGCGTAGTCGAAATCGACAAGTCCGCGCTTCTGGAACGGGGTCTTTTTAATAAGTACGGAGCAGGCGAGGAAGGCGACGACGGAGCAGGCAACGCAAACCCACATCATCACACGCCAGCTCGAGGCCTGCATGATGAGACCGCCGACGGTGGGTCCGATAACAACCGCACCGCAAGAGATCAGCATGTACAGACCGAAGCCCTTTGCCATTTCGGCTGGGGGATACTCTGTTGCTATGTATGCCATGACAACCGGGGCGATGGCAGCGGCGCCGACACCGACTACGAAACGTGCAACCAGCATGAACACAAGGCTGGAGGCCGTCGAGGTCAGGACGTTGCCGATGGTGAAGATTATTATTCCGAGCAGAACTGTCTTGCGGCGGCCGAAAAGGTCACCGAGCTTTCCGAGCACCGGCGCACAGGCTGCCGAGCCCATGGCCATTGCCAGGGATATCCAAGTTGTGTTGCCGTACTCCAATCCAAGGTCTGCAACAAACGCAGGACCAAGGACAACTGTAAATCCTCCGACGAGGCTGACCAGAAGCGCCGCCAGGGCAAAGGGCAGAAAGCCCTTTTTATAGTTGGTGTTGATAGTCTCCATGAGAAAATCTCCTTTTTATTAGTCTTATCTATGCTGTTCAAGGCTCAAGCTCGCGCCTAGCGCTTGTTGGTCATCATCAGCATATCGCCGTATACCGGTGATGGCAGGCCAAAACCGCCATGTACCGCCAGAACCTGACCGGTGGTGAAGCTCGCGCTTGCAAAGTACAGCGCTGCATCTGCCATCTCCTGCGGAGTGGCCATTCTGGCTATCGGGGTATGTTTAAGGAAGAACTGCATGAACTCCTCAGTGAGATTGTTCATGACAGCCTCGGTGGCGGTCATGCCGGGGCAAATCACGTTGCAGGTGATGTTGTCCTTAGCCGCGTGGGTGGCAATAACCTTGCTAAGATGTACTATCGCAGCCTTCGAGGTGCCGTAGGCGATCTGGCTGGTATCCGGGGTAATACCGGCGACAGACGCGATGTTTATTATACATCCGCCCTTCTGCTTGCTCATGGCCTTGTTGATGGCCTCCTGACTGGCGATGAACACAGTGGACAAATGTGCGTCAACATAATTCAGGAATGTGTCATAATGGCTTGACTGGATAACCTTATCGTCCCTCGGGCTTGTCCCGCCGAAGTTGTTGACGAGTATGTCCAGCCTGCCCTCCCCGGTGACCACAGTGTCAATCATGTCTATCATGCTCTGCTTGTCATGAGCCTCGAAGTAGACCGTCTTGACATTGCAGCCCCTGGCGTTTAGCGCCGCCGCCTTTTCCCTTGCCGCTTCCATGTTGCGGCACGCCATATAGACGAGCGCTCCCTCAAGCGCAAATGTCTCTGCGATTGCATAGCCTATTCCTCTCGTGGATGCGGTAACCAGCGCGACTTTATTTTCAAGTTTTTTCATAGTAACCTCCATCTAAACCAGATTTGTGGCTTTTTCACTCTCTTTTAAAAAATGCGGGCGGGTATGCTTCCCCCGCCCGCAGCGGTTGTCGGGATTCTATACTTCTTCCAAGCCTGCGGTCAGCGTGGCTTAGTCTTCCTTTTTCTTTGCCATGCGGGGCATAAGCTCCCTCAGGCGATAGCGCGTGATCGTGGTCTCAAGGTCAAACTCATTGGTGATGCCCTTGGCTTTCAGGTCGGCGATTTCCTCATCGGAATAGCCCAGATCCTTGAGTATATCGTTGTTGTCCATGCCAAACAGGGGGGCGCCGCGCCAAATCTTGGAGGGGTTATTCTTGAACTTGTTCATCAGACCAAGGCCGGTGACGCGTCCGAGCATGGGATCATCCCACTCCATGACAGTCTCGCGAGCCTTCCAATGGGGATCGTTCAGGCAGTCCTCCAGCTCGTAAACTCTCTGGCAGGGGATCTGGTTTGCCTGCATGACAGCTTCAACCTCTTCCATGGTATGCTCGGAGACATACTTCTCAATCGCGGCCTCAAGGCGCTGTCCGACAGGGCTGTTTATAAGCCAGCCGGTGAAGCCTTCGGGGAAATCGGGGTCGCCTGTGCCGGGAGCGGGCAGGCCAATGATGGGATAGCCGCGCTTGCAGACCTCGGCGCCGGTCATGCCGATGAATATAGTTCTTCCGTCCTTGCAGGTGTAGAAGCTGAACAGGGCGGCCTGCGCGTCCTTGTTGCCGGTTTTGGGCATCTTGATCCCGTCGGTTGCAAACTGCATCATGCGTCCGTCCATAATACGCGCAAGTGCCTCATACTGCGCAACATCAACGGATTCGCCCTTGCCGGTGAGAATGGTGCTGACATAGCAGGCGAGCATTGCCCAGCAGGTAGTCAGGCCGCAGACGAAGTCGCTCAGATAGGGGTTAATCTTCAGGGCTTCGTTGGTGCCGTTGAGTGACATGTAGCCGCTGAAGGCCTGTCCGACCGCGTCATAGGACGCACGGCTGACGTAGGCGGGATCACCGGTCTGCCCGTAGCCGGACACGTGAACGATGGCGATTTTGGGGTTGACCTTCCAGATCTCCTCGTCGGAAAGACCCAGTCTGTCGTACTGGCCGCCCTTGGAGGACTCGACCCAAATATCTGCCCATTCTATGAGCTTCAAGAATATCTCGCGTCCCTCTTTGGACTTGATGTCGGCAACCATGGAGAGCTGGTTGCGATGGTTCTGGGGATAGCCGTACCAGCCACGCTGGTTATCCGGCTTTTTGGGGCCCTCAAAGTGCACTACGGTTGCGCCGCTCTCGGACAGAAGCCCGCCGCCTAGAGGTCCTGCGATGTTGGAGCCGCTGTCGAGAATTTTGAGACCCGAAAGAGCGCCAAACTGTGGGAAATCCTTTAATCCAGCCATTTTTAAAATTCCTTTCGAAGTGAGTTTTCTTATTAGGCAGTTACTGGTTATACGGCCTGTAGCCACCATCCACCAGCAGGGTCACGCCGGTTATATATCCGGCCTTGTCAGAGGCGAGGAACAAAAGTGC
>CAZHUG010000033.1:0-24126 GCA_964535405.1 uncultured Oscillospiraceae bacterium
CTGTTACATTAGAGTTTAAGGCACAGAAGCAGACCCGCGAAGTTGATTTATTTTAGCCTGTAAGTGGAGGTGACATATATGGGTGAATTGCAATCTGCTGATATGGTCGAAAGATTAAAGGACAACTTCGATGAAATGGTTGTTTTTAAAGATTTAAAAAAGAGCAATTTTATCGCATCTTTTAAGTTGCCGTCTTTCATGCGTGATTGGGTTCTAAAACGCTTTCAAGATGAGGATGGTAACATTGATATTGACGGTGCTACCGAATTCATAAAGGTCTTCATTCCCAAAAAAGAAGACTGGAAATCTATCAAAAATAGGATTGTGAGCTATCAAGAGCAAATACGATTTCTTGCAAAAATTTCAATCGATATTGATATTAAGACGCAGGCACTTTCTTTCTCATTGCCGGATTTTGGGCTGACATTTAAGGACACTGTTATTCCAAGAGCCGTTTGGGAGCTCTGCAGTACTGCCTTGCTAAAGGCAGAGGAAACTTGGGGGATTGTTGAACTCGGATACCAGTTTCCTGAAGATGATAAATCTCCCGGAAAAATTAAATTGGTGAGCTTTCAGGATTTCTGTCCGTACATTATTGAATTGGATGAGTTTAAATATGCGCGCGAATCCTTTTCGCTTGATGAGTGGATTGATATTATTCTGGGAGCTATCGATTATAATGCAGCTGGTTATGAATCCAAACCACAGAAACTGGCTATGATTACCCGACTTCTGCCGTTTGTCGAAAAACGTCTTAATATGATTGAACTTGCTCCAAAAGGAACGGGAAAATCATATCTCTTTGGCTCGGTTAGCCGTTATGGATGGCTTTCGTCCGGCGGTACGATGTCCAGGGCAAGAATGTTCTACGATCTCGCGAGAAGGACCGAAGGATTGGTCTTTGGACACGATTATGTTGCGCTCGACGAGGTTCAAACAATCGATTTCACCGATGTGGATGAGATGCGCGGAGCTTTAAAAGGATACATGGAGAATGGTAAGTATACTGTGGGGAACCATGAAGGCTCAGCCGATTCTGGCATTATCCTTTTGGGAAACATTCCTGCAAGTGTCATGAATGAATATCTAAATATGTTCAGTGAGCTCCCTCGTGTTTTTCATGAAAGTGCCTTGATTGATAGATTCCACGGATTCTTAAAAGGCTGGGAGCTCCCCCGTATGAATGAAGATTTAAAAATTTGCGGTTGGGCACTCAACTCTGAGTATTTTTCAACTATTATGCACGAACTACGAGATGATCCAAGTTATAGAGCTATTGTCGACGCTCGCATCGAAGTTCCAGAAAAATCTGATACCAGAGACACAGAAGCAATCAAGCGTATTTGCACAGCGTATTTGAAATTGCTTTTCCCTAATGTACAGCGTCCTGAAGATATTTCTTCATATGATTTCAACATTTATTGTTTGAAGCCCGCAATCGAAATGCGCGCTATAATAAAAATTCAGTTGGGTATTCTTGACCCCGATGAATTTGGCGGCAAAACAGTGCCTCCATTAAGCGTAAAGGATATTGATGAATGAAAGCAAAATCATGCGTGTCGTGCGGTAAAGAATCTCTTGTACGGAATGAAATTGGCATCAACAAAAAGCTGTTGGGAGAAAGTGTCCCGAGTTATTATTGTTTAGATTGCCTGGCAGATTATCTGGGTGTTAATATACAGGACATTCTTGATAAAATTGAGGATTTCAAAGAAGAAGGATGCAAACTATTTGAATGATGAAATGGGGTGAGGGTATTGATTTATGCTGACAATGCGGCAACTACAAAGCTCGATATTGATGCTTTTGAAGCTATGAAGCCATACTTGCTTGATGAGTATGGCAACGCATCACAGCCCTATTCCTTTTCGCGTACAGTTAAAACGGCTTTAAAAAATGCTCGTTCCACGGTGGCTGATTGTATCGGTGCTACTCCAGATGAGATTTATTTCACTTCTGGTGGGACTGAAAGTGACAATTGGGCAATAAAAGGTTCTGCGTTTTCAGATTCCCAAAAGCGTGCTACGGTAACCTCGGCTTTTGAACATCATGCAATTTTGCACGCATGTCAGGCTATTGAGAAACTCACATACCCTGTGGCCTATATGCAGCCATCCTATGATGGCGTTATCACTCCTGAGATTCTTAAACAGTATCTATCTGACAGCACTCGTTTGGTGTCCGTTATCCTTGCAAATAATGAGATTGGCACAATACAACCTATTCGTGAGCTTTGCAATGTGGCTCATGAGCGTGGGGCACTGTTTCATACAGATGCCGTACAGGCTGTAGGACATATTCCCATCAATGTTAATGAGCTCGGCATAGATATGCTATCTGCCTCGGCTCATAAATTTAATGGGCCGAAAGGTGTAGGATTTCTTTATATTCGACAAGAAACAAACATCGTTCCCTACGCTGACGGAGGTGCTCAAGAAAATAGTTATCGTGCCGGAACGGAAAGCATTGCTGCAATTGTCGGCATGGCTACAGCTTTACAGAGTAATTGTTCTCTCCTCGAAAAGAATATAAAACATATAAAATCGTTGGAAGCATATCTTCTGAATGAATTGCGAGAGGCACAAATACCATTTTTACGCAACGGTAATGATAACTGCCTCCCTGGCCTTATTAGCTTATCTTTTCCTGATGCAGATGGTGAGGCTATACTACATAGAATGGATTTGATGGGCATTAGTATTTCTACTGGCTCTGCCTGTAATAGTGTAAATACGGAAATTTCACATGTGTTAAATGCTATCCGATTAGATAAAAAGTTGGCAAAAGGAACGATTCGCATATCGTTGGGGAAGTACAACACAGAAGAAGATGTTCGTGCTATCGCAGCCGCTCTGAAAAAAATAATAACTTAGTTGATGAGAAGATAGAAATATCCCCGACTGTAAACTGCGCCGCTATAACCAAAGAAAAAGCATTGAGGCGGCCTCGCCCGACCGCCCCCACACTTTTCTTATTCAAATTTTTAGCAAGCGCTCATACTCTGTTTGAAGAAGCTCGTTTCGCTCCGCCTGCTCCCTCAGTTCCACCGCATACCGTGACCACTGCTCAAACTGAGCGGTGGTCATTTTCTTTTTCATGTACCTGGCATAGTGGGCTTTGTAGGCCCGATTGTAGGCAATCCAGATCGGATCGGTTTTACACTTGTCGTCATACCGCTTGCGGGCGCCGATATCCCGGCAGGTTTTATCCGGGTCATCCCGCAAAGGGCGCTCACAGTAATTTGAGTACTTACCGGCGGACAACAGAAAATACCGCCCGCAGTTGTCACAGCGTTTGGGAAGATAGCAGCGATTCAGCCCCCGGAAGAAATCCACATATAGAAACGCGCCCAAGCTGTCAAAGGTATAGGCCTCGCACAGTCTCTCCTCTCCGCCGTTCGGGCTAAACACCTCATAATTCATCTGCATGGAGCCAGAAGAACTCATTCGTTCCAGACTATTCCTCTTTTCTGTTGATTGCAAATAGCCGACAAAGCATTCCGCAGTTTCGCTGTCAGTAAGAAATTTTCGCTTACTGTGAATGTGCTTGTTCAACAGCTCTGCATATGCCGTCCGCACTCTGACGATATCCTGTACCAGCGTGATGAATGCGTCAAATAACTTGCAAACAGCCTCATTGGTCTTATGCAACATCAATACAATATCTGGATCATTGCTTTGCAAATCCCCTACATAGGGAAGAAAATATTGTGTGTAAAAGCTGTAGTTTCCACTCTCTGCTTTTGTTACAAAGCCATACTCATTGCAAAAATCCTCATCTCTGTATTCTTCGCTATCGTCATCATCCAGCCCACGGCCATCCTCCCAATAAAAATTGGCATTCAGACAGTCCAACAATAGCGGCGTGTCCAACAAAGTGTCAATGCCCAACTCAGCATATGGCGGCAGTTTCTTTGCAAGATTTCCGATTTGATAAAACAGTTTCTGTGCCCGCTGCACATGACCGTCGTATCCCTCGCAGAAGTCCTCTCCTCCGCCTTCCATCAGCTGAACCTTCTGTCGCAGCTTGCGCAGCTCGGATAAAAAGCCGCCCAGCTGATCGGACGAAAGGTTCAGGCAATCGGTCAGAATTTCATTGTTCCGATAAATATGCTTGCCGATGAATACCTGCTCCTCTCGAAAATATGCTTTAAATCCAAACATGGTGTTCTCCTTAAAAAATTTTCTAAAATAGATGATAGAAGTTGCACAGTAGAGAATGATGTCAAAATAGTACCACATCTATTTACAATAATCAAGTGCCATGCTATAGTTCGAGATAGATGAAAAACATAAACACATTAATCATCTACCATTACAGGAAACGGTCTCAGCATTTCCGAAAAAAATGGGGAGGTATCTATGAAGTATAAACAGTATCCCAAACGCGACCCAATTAAAAACTACTTCCCGGTTCCCAATGAGATTTATCATCTCGGACTGGAGGCTGGTGAAATCGCCATCTACGGCTACCTGCTCTCCATCGAGGACAGGAAAACCTACCAGTGCTACCCCAGCTACAAAACCATCGGGAAAGCGGTAAAGATGAGCCCCAACACGGTTCGCAAATATGTTGCGTCGTTGGAGGAGAAGGGCCTCATCTCCACCGAGGCGACCATGATTCGCCGCAAGGACGGACGGCCCATGAACGGCAGCCTGCTCTACACCATTCGGCCCATCCAGGGCGCGGTGGAGATATTCTATGTGCGGCAGCTCCACAAGCTGGAGGAGGATGCTGACAGGCAACGTATCGCCAAGAAGCTCACAAAGCTCGAGCACAGAAGCCCCTGTGAGCCGCTGTGTGCCCCTTTAGCCGAGGAATCGAGCCCCAGCCCCACCCAGGGCGAGGAAAGCGAAATTGGGCCGATTTTGGCCCCTGTTCCGAGGACAACAGATCTCCCGTCGGAACCCAGCGAAGCGGTTTGGGGCGATGAACCGAGGACGAAGAGAGAAGCAGGATAAAAGCGTGGCGTCGCAAGCGACACCCCTGCAGTTCACCTCTGCCCGCAGTGCGGGCAGTTACGGGGATTTTCAGGTGGCCGGAAGCGGCGTCTGTTTGGAGGGAAAAACGAGCATCTGGCGTCACCCTTGCCGCAAAACCGCTGTTTGCGGTGGATTCGGCGGATGTCTCAGATCAGAAATGGAGGGACCATGGCAAACGAAACAAAAGACAGGCTGGCATTTCGCATGCACCCGAAAACCAAGCGAAAAATCCAGCAGTGGTACGAGGCTGACAATTGCAGAAGCATGAACGAATTCATTGAAAAGGCGGTGAATTTCTATGCGGATTACCTCGCCGCCAATGACAGCAACGAGCTGCTCCCCACGGCAATCTCCTCCGCCATGGATGGAAGGCTGGGGCTTCTGGAAAAGAATCTTTCTGTCCTCTCCTTCAATCACGCGGTGGAGCTGGATATGCTGGTCGGGATTATCGCAGCCGCATTCGAGTTCGACCAGGATGACTTGAAGCGTCGGCGAGGGCAGAGCGTCCGCAATGTGAAAGCCACCAACGGCCGCATCTCACTGGAGCGGCGGGTACTGGAACGGAGAGAGGATGAATGGCAAGACTGATTCTGAAAAGCCCCTATATCAAAAGCACCGGCGGCGCGTCCGGCTACCTGCGCTACATCGCGACCCGCGAGCGGGTGGAGCTCCTTCCGGATGGCCGGCCGCCCACCCGGAAGCAGGAGCAGCTCATCGCAAAGCTGGTGCAGGATTTTCCGGAGAGCGAGGAGCTGTACGAGTACGAGGACTACCGGGAGAAGCCGACCAAGGCCAACGCCTCGGCCTTCATCACGCTGGCGCTGGAGCTGAACTGGGATGCCATTCATCAGTCGGAGCAGTATATGAAATACATTGCTACTCGCCCGCGCGTGGAGCGCATCGGCTCTCACGGTCTGTTCGGAGATGAGGATGGCGTGGATTTAGAAAAATCCGTGGTGGAGATGGAGAACTACACCGGGAATGTGTGGACGCACATCATCTCCCTCAAGCGGGAGGATGTTGCCCGGCTGGGCTACGACAGCGCCGGGGCATGGCGAAGTCTTCTGCGGGCGCACCGCAACAACATTGCCGCCGCCATGAAGATTCCGCCAAATGACTTCCGCTGGTACGCCGCTTTTCATGATGAGGGCGAGCATCCCCATGTCCACATGATGGCCTGGTCGGCAAAGCCGGGGCAGGCTTATCTCTCCAAAAACGGCATCCGACAAATCAAATCCAAGCTGACCAACGACATTTTTAAGCAGGAGATGCTCCACCTCTACGAGCAAAAATCCGCCTCCCGCGATGAGCTGGTGCGGGAGGCGCGACAGGCTATGCTGGAGCTGACCCAGTCCATGGCGAAGGGCATCTGCAACCATCCCGACGCCGAACGGCTGATGCAAGAGCTGGCGGAGCAGCTGGAAACGGTCAAGGGCAAGAAGACCTACGGCTACTTGCCCAAGGCGCAAAAGAGGCTGGTGGATGAGATTGTAGGCCAGATGGAGCGGCTGCCGGTGGTCAGGGCGTGCTACGATAAGTGGCTGGAGCTCCGGAACGCAGTGGACGGCTACTACCACGACACGCCGCGGGAACGCATCCCGCTGTCGGGTCAAAAGGAGTTTCAGGCCGTCAAGAATGCGGTCATCCGGGAAGCGGAACGTATTCGCTCAGGCGAAATCAGCTTCGAGGACAACGGCATCCGGCGAGAGGATGAGCCGGAGAGTGACGGTCGGGCGCCCCATAGTTACTGGAGTTTGAAGGACATTATCTATGACGACGGCATCCCGCTGGACGATCGCAATGCAGCCGTGCAGGAGATGGAAAAGCTTGCGGAGGCGGGTAATCCCTACGCACAATACCTCATGGGTAAGCTGTGGCGGGACGGGCCGCTGCCGACCCCGGATTGGGTGAACGCCCGGCACTGGTTTGAGCGGGCGGCACAGCAGGGGCATATCGTGGCGCAGTACGCGCTGGGCAAGCTGTATCTTTCGGACGATGTGGAGGTGCGTGCCCCGACGGAAGGACTGCGCTGGCTGGAAACGGCAGCGCAAAACGGCAGTCATTACGCCGCCTATCGGCTGGGCAAGGAGTACCTCAAGGGAGAAGTTACAGCGAAAGATGTCCCCAAGGCGCTGGAATATTTGAACCGTTCGGCAGAGACCGGGAATCAGTTCGCCCAATATATGCTGGGGAAATTGTATCTGGCAGGCCGGGAAGTAAAATACGATAAAGAGCTGACAATTTACTGGCTAACCCAATCTGCCAACCAGGGAAACGAATACGCAAAGTTCTTTCTCGAACGGCAGGAGGACTTCCACCCGCCCTCGGTGATGCTGTCGGTGACCCGGCTGCTCCACCATATGGGCCGAATCTTTCAGGAAAACGCCCTGCCGAAATCTCGCCCCGGCGGGATACAAATCGACCGCAAGCGGCTGCAAAAGCTCCGCGAAAAGAAAATGGCCCAAGGGCATAAGCGAGATGACCATGAAGAACAGAACTGGACGATGTCCATGTAATCGGCGCTAAAATTTGCGCCGCAATAATCAAAGAAAAGGCCCTTCCTGATGAAAGGGCGGAAAGGACTCTGCATGAAGAAATCCAGATATAAATCCTTTGACGATCTGCCCCTGATGCTGACGGTACCTGACGTTTCCAATGTGCTGGGCATCGGATTGGCCCACGCCTATGAGATCGTCCGGCGGCGGGATTTTCCAACCATCACCCTGGGCTCCCGCATCATCGTCCCCAGAGACAAATTTATGATGTGGATTGATACCCAAGCGGACAAAAAAGATGAGAGATTCTGATAGCTATTCTCCCGCTTCTGTGGTATGTGTTGGTGTTGACAAGGAGGCGATTTTATGAGCAAGAAGCGCGCAAACGGCGAGGGCAGCATCCGCAGAAAGCCCAACGGACGCTGGGAGGGCCGGTACACGGTGGGGGTGAACCCCGCCACCGGCAAGGCAATCCAGCGGAGTGTGTCCGGCAAGACCCAGGCTGAGTGCAAGGAAAAGCTGAAGCGGGCCATCTCGGACAACCGGGGCTTGGCCATCAACCACACCGGCGACTATACGGTGGCTGAGTGGTGCCGGCTGTGGTTCGAAACCTACAGCAAGCCCAACATCCGCGCCAGCACGGCCTACAACTACAATAATATGATTGAGAACCATATCATCCCCGCCATCGGAGCCGTCAAGCTGCGGCAGCTGACCTCGCTCCAGATCCAGCGGATGTATAACGACACCAAGACCCACGGCCGGGTTAAGCGCTTTGAGAAAACCACCGACTTATCCCTCTCCAACAGCTATGTGCGGGGGCTTCATATGCTGCTCCACAACTGCCTGCAGCAGGCGGTGAAGGAGCGGCTTATTCCGTACAATCCCTGCGACAACTGCCGCATCCCCAAAAAGGAGAAAGCGGAGATGAAGATTATTCCGCCCGAGAAGGTGGGTGCTTATCTGAAGGAGGCGGAGCAATACGGCGTGCTGCCCATCTTTTATCTGGCGCTGACCAGCGGCCTACGGCGGGGAGAACTGCTGGCCCTGCTGTGGGAGGACTTGGACGTGAACAGTCGCATCCTCACGATAAACAAGCAGGTGACCCGGCAGGGCGGCGAGCTGGTGGTGTCCGAGCCCAAGACGCAAAACTCTATCCGCAAGGTGGCGGTGCCCCAGCAGACGGTGGACCTGCTCATCGCCGAGCATGAGAGTCACCCGGACAGCCCCCTGATGTTTATGTCCCCCAAGACCGGAACCTACTGGAGCCCCGATTCCATCGGGCGCATCCACAAAAAACTGCTGGCGGCTGCTGGGGTTGATACCGGCGTGCGGTTCCACGATCTCAGGCACACCTTCGCCACCCTCGCCATGCAGAGCGGCGTGGATGCCAAGACCCTGGCCAGCATGCTGGGGCATTACTCCGCAGGGTTTACGCTGGATGCCTACACCCATGTGACCCACCAGATGCAGCAGGGTGCGGCGGATAAGATCGGCGGGTTTATGGAGGGGGTGGCGGCGAGTATGCCGGAGCCGGAGCCGCCGGAGCCGACGCCGGAGAGTGGGTGCAAGGTGATACCGTTTGCCCAAGCGATGTAGGGATACACAAAGGGAGGCGCATTTTGCGCCTCCCTTACTTATGTGGACTGGAACTAATATTATCTCTCGCATCAATTGGCAACGAGATAAATACGGTTTTCATCAAAGAAAACATCTGCTGTATGGTTGTAAATCCGTATTAAATCATTCATTTTTTCTATAAAAACTCCGGTACCGGGGTTGCTTATTTCAGCAAATGCCCCCACAATACTTTTCTCGATATTGATTGCTCTCTTTTTTAATTGCGCACCACCATCTTGGAGATATTCGTCGGCAGTTCCCTCCTTAATTACGGGAATGTTGCCGATAAATTTTCCTACTGCGTTGCTGGCTGCCCCAATACCTTTTAAAACATTGGCTTCCAACGATAAATCGCTCATTCTCTCCAGATGCAGTGAACATTGCCCATAAATGTCTCGATATTCCATGGAGAGATTTTCGATTTCCGACTTAGCACCAGAGATATTTTCTTCCTTAAAATTACCGCTCAGCATGATTTCAACAAGTGAAGCCATCGAAAATGTATATAGTGATAATCTGTAGTATTTAAATTTCTTCTGCAAATCTTTTAAAGTGGAGTTTACCTTAGATTGCGCAATCACCAACTGTTTGGAACTTAAAATCTCGCTGACCTTTTTCTGATATGAGTTCATATGTTTTCTTGCCGTTCTTTGAATGTCAAGAACCAACTTGTGGCTACTTGCAACAAAATGCTCATTATCCCAATTGAATTTATATTTTGTGATAATAGTGAACAGTGTTTCAATGTCAGCCTCGATTTCCGATTCTTTTTCCACTTCCAAAAAAATCTGAATCTGTTTTGTTGTTTCTGCAATATTACTCAATTGCTGCTCAACAGCAAAAAGCGCAACTGCTATCATCATTGTTGCGGGATCTATCGGCATAACGGTTGTACTTGTTGCTGAGAGAGGCCCGGTGGCCTGAAGTTGTGCAAACTTTGATGTTCCTTCAGCGGTTTTAAATGCGCCCCAGAAATTGCCGTTCTTTGCCACCTTCAGCGCATCGCCGACACCGGCATTCGCCAGTTGATATAAGCCCTGTGTGCCGACGGTTGTAGTTTGCGTGACAGTTCTCAGTGCGGGAATGAGAGAAGATACTCCGGCACCAAGTGTAGCCAATTGCGCAATTGGCATACTGATAGTATTTTTCTTTGAAATGTCAGTCCGTGCATCCAGTAGAATTCCATCTGAAATTTTGATCAAATCACTTTCTGTTCCTATGATTTTCACACTATCATTAACACAGACCCCGTTATAGCTATTCACACTAATGATTTCCCCCATGTTCATTTCCCCATTTCTAATTAAAGCTCGAGGTAGTCTTTGATTGACTTAGCTATTTGGTTTGTCTCCATGTCGAGGATAGTTCGAAATATTGCACCCGTTTCATTTTGTCAAGAAACGATTCTGCCAAGCTCTATTTACCGTATTGCGGCTAATTGCTATATGATGCCATTTGCAATATGAAAAATAATTACACGGTTGTTCCAGTCGTTGCAAGGCCACCATTATTTTAAGTATAACTAAAACTTTCTAAATTTACAATGTAATTATCGAATGAACGACCTAATCTGCAATTTTTAACCCCGTTAGGGATGGGTTAGGGATTTGCGCTTACGGCGGCGGGAAAAATCCCGTCGCCGTAAACTAGTTCCCATCCCAAACCAGCCAAATCAATTTGGGACAGCATCCTAAAAACCAAACTCAAAACGCAGAAAAACCGCCTATTCAGGCGGTTTTTCAAGGAATTTTGGTCGGGATGACAAGATTCGAACTTGCGGCCCCCTGGTCCCAAACCAGGTGCGCTACCAAACTGCGCCACATCCCGATATTCACTTTTTGACTGTTTTGCGCCAGTTCCCAAAGCTGGCGCGCTACCAACTGCGCTACACCCCGACATGCCATGGCATTATACTACGACCCTGACAATACTGCAACCTTTTCTTGATTGATGTTTGCAAATTATTATGTTATTATCGTTGCTGGAGTGTGATATCCATGAGAATGAGAAAAAAACCAAATTTAATTCCACGCATGGAGCGCTGTGCCCATGTGCAGGAGATAAACCCTGAGGAGCATTGCGGCAAATGGCTCGCAAATTTCCCGGGACATACAGCCATGCAGGTCGAGCTCGGCTGCGGCAAGGGCCGCTTTACGGCAGACACTGCCGCTCAATCACCGGATGTGCTCCTGGTTGCAGTGGAGAGAGTTCCGGACGCCATGGTGGTCGCAATGGAGCGAGTCGTGGATAGAAAACTTGCAAACGTGCGTTTTCTGGATAGAGATGCAGCGGTTTTGCCTACGCTTTTTGCGCCGGGTGAGGTCTCACGCATATATATAAACTTCCCGGATCCGTGGATCAAGGCGCGCCAGTTCAAGCGCCGCTTGACCGCACCGGGCTTCCTGAAAATGTATTCTGATCTGCTGCCGGTCGGCGGAGAAATATGGTTTAAAACCGATAATGTCATGCTGTTTGAGTGGAGCGTTGAGCAGTTCGAGCAGTGCGGCTGGGGGCTTGAAGAATTGACTCGTGACCTGCACGAGAGTGGCATTACCGGAGTGATGACTGACTACGAGGCAAAATTCAATGAGCAGGGCATCAAGATAAACCGAGTTGTGGCGGTGCGAAAATGAGACTGGTATCGTGGAACGTCAATGGCATTCGTGCGGCGGTGAAAAAGGGCTTTGAGGATGCCTTCTGGGGACTTGAGGCTGAAGTTTTCTGCCTTCAGGAGACGAAGCTTCAGTCTGGACAGATCGAGTTAGACCTGCCGGGTTACGAGCAATTTTGGTGCTATGCCGACAAAAAGGGTTATTCCGGAACAGCGGTATTCACAAAGATTCCGCCGCTTGCGGCTTCATACAATCTGGGCCATGAGGAGCACGACAGCGAGGGGCGCGTGATAACGCTGGAGTTCGAGGACTTTTTCCTCGTCTGTGTCTATACGCCGAACTCTCAGGACGGCCTGCGCAGGCTGCCGTATCGCATGGATTGGGAGGACGCGCTCAGGGCGCATTTACAGGAGCTGGACACGAAAAAGCCGGTTATTATCTGCGGTGACCTCAACGTGGCGCATCAGGAAATTGATCTCAAGAACCCGAAGACGAACCACATGAATCCGGGCTTCTCCGACGAGGAACGCGGAAAGATGACGGAGCTTCTGTCTGCGGGCTTCACAGATACATTCAGGCATCTGCACCCGGAGGTGGAGAATGCCTATTCGTGGTGGAGCTACCGTGCTCAGGCGAGGCCGAGGAACGTTGGCTGGCGCATTGACTACTTCCTCTGTTCGGACAGAGTCGCGGCTAAAATAGACAAGGCGTTTATCTGTCCGGAAATAGAAGGAAGCGATCATTGCCCTGTTGGGCTGGACATACTGCTTTAGTGTGGAGTATAATGTTGCATTGTGTCGCTGTGTGCACATAAAGCAGGCTTATGGAGACATTTGATGAAGATTGGCAGTGTTGAACTAAATGGCAAAGTGCTGCTTGCGCCCATGGCGGGAGTGACAGACGCGAGCTTTCGCGGCCTGTGCATTGAGCAGGGTGCGGCGCTGGTGTATACAGAAATGGTGAGCGCCAAGGCGCTGTGCTATGGCGACAACAAGACGGCCTCGCTGCTGCACATAGGTGAGGGCGACCGCCCGGTGGCGGCGCAGATATTCGGTCATGAGCCCGAGTACATGGCTGAGGGTGCGCGACGCGCACTGGACATAAGCGGGGCTGACATAATTGACATAAACATGGGCTGCCCTGTCGGCAAGGTTGTGAAATCGGGCGACGGCTCGGCGCTGATGCAAAATCCGCAGCTCGCGGGAGAGATTGTCTCTGCCGTGTGTGCTGCTGTATCCGTCCCGGTGACCGTAAAAATACGTAAAGGCTGGGATTCCGGAAGCGTGAATGCCGTGGAGCTTGCAAAGATTTGCGAGGCTGCGGGGGCGTCCGCGATTGCGGTTCACGGCAGAACAAGGGTGCAGATGTATTCCGGCAGAGCCGATTGGGATCTGATCCGCGAAGTCGCGGGGGCAGTCGCGATTCCGGTGATAGCAAACGGCGATATATTCGAAGGTGAAGATGCGGAGCACATACTGCGCTATACCGCTGCCGGGCTGTGCATGATAGGCCGAGGCAGCTTCGGCGATCCGTGGATATTTGCCAGAGCAAATGCGGCGATTGCCGGCGAGCCTGTTCCTGAAATACCACCGCTCCGGCTGCGCATGGACACGGCACTGCGCTGGGTCGAAGCGTCTGCCGAGCAGAAGGGTGAGCGTATCGCCTGCATAGAGGCAAGGGGCCAACTGCCTTGGTATCTGCGCGGTGTTGCAGATTCATCATATTGGAAACAGCAGTTAGTGCGCGTCTCGACGCTTGATGAAGTTCGGGACGCCATAAAAGCCATAAAAAGACAACTCAGTTGAGACGAGGTTAAGTATGACCCGTGAGGAAGAAAAAATTGTAATAGCCAAGGTTCTTTCCGGCGACATTGATGCTTTCGAGGACTTGGTGCTTGCCAACCAGAACAAGGTATATAGCCTTGCGCTGCGCATGGTCGGCAATGAGGAGGACGCAAGGGATATGTCTCAGGAGGCATTTATTCGTGCGTTCAATTCTCTGGCAGGATTCAGAGGCGACAGCAAGTTTTCGGTCTGGCTGTATCGCCTGACAACGAACATTTGCATCGACTTCATTCGCAGCTGCGGCAAGCGCCAGTCGCTGTCGCTCACATACGAGTCCAGCGAGAGCGATGGGGCTGAGATGGAGATAGCCGATGAGCGCTTTTCGCCGGAGCTTGGTCTGGAGCGGCAGGAGGTACGCCAGTCTGTGCGCAGGGGGCTTGAAACACTCACGCCCGAGTACAGAAGCATCCTGCTTTTGCGTGAAATAAATGGACTTACATATGAAGAAATAGGCCGCACTCTCGGTCTTGAGGAGGGCACGGTAAAATCGCGCCTTTTCCGGGCACGGAGAAAACTTTCTGAGTATTTGCTCAAAGACGGGAACTTTCCCGAAGGGCTCGCGTCTCAGGGACAGAGAGGGGGTGCTGACGTATGATTGGATGTGAAAAATACCAGGAAATTATGAGCCGGATGCTGGACGGCGAGGTAGAAGAATCTGAAAAGACCGAGCTTCAAGCCCATCTGGCAGTATGTTCCGAGTGTCGCGGTATCTATGAGGCGTTCAATGCAATTTCGCTCTCTTTGGAGGTTGAGGAGGCACCGGCCTCACTCGCTCCCGGGGTTATGAAAGCAGTGCGAGAAATGGCAGCTTCTGAGCCTGAACCGCAGATACCGCTGCGTTTAGTGAAGAGAAAACCAAGGATGTTTGCCCGCGTTGCGGCAATGGCGGCCTGCCTTGCAATAATTGTTTTTGCAGTATCGAGGAGCGACTTTTTCGATAAAAGGGTCGGAGCAGACAATGATGCACAACCTGCGCAATTTGGCATAATGGGTGCTGCTACAGGCGATGAAGCCCAGAAAAAAGTTGCAGATGGCGGAAGCGCAGATGAAGGCTTGGATGTCGAGTCAGGCTATTTGGATAAATCTGATGATCTGTTCCCGTCTGCCTGTGGCATGTCTGATGTTGGCGGTTATGACGCTGCGAATATATCCAGTATCGAGATTTATTACACGGCTGAGGGGCCTGCAGAGCAGGCAAGCCGGATTTTGACAGATCAGGACGACGTTGAAGAGTTTCTGGATATGATAAGATACTCAGACGAGTATGTCAGTAATGTGCCGGAGGGCGACGGCGATTACCATATTTGCTTTGTGTCCGACAGCCCGGATCACGGAATTTCCTTGTGGATCGACGATGGAAAGCTCATCTGCCGCGATGACGGGATGATGGATCCATATGTTGCCTGCGGCCTGGCGGAAGACTTATATGATATCGTATCGGAATAATTTATGATACTTTGATCCTCTGGTTTTGCATAATGCACGCATAAACCAGAGGGTTTTTGTATTTTTCCTAAATATTAGTCGTGAGTAACTATTGAAACTGGGGTACTGCTGTGGTATAATACACTAATCAACTCTGTCAGGCGTGCGTTTTGACGATGTATGTCATAAGAGCAATAATAATATATGGTGGGATTCTTGTGAAACAAATTAAGGTATCAAATAACGTTATAAGGCGCCTTCCGCGCTATCTCCGCAAGCTGGATGAACTTAAGACAGCTGGCGTTGACCGTATATCTTCCGGAGAGCTGGGTCGCCAGATGGGCCTGACCTCTTCGCAGATAAGACAGGATTTCAGCTGCTTTGGCGAGTTTGGCCAGCAGGGCTATGGATATAATGTCACCGGTCTCAGAAGCGAAATAGCTTCAATTCTGGGAACTGACCGTGACTTTGCCGCTATCCTCGTGGGTGTCGGCAACATAGGCCGTGCGCTGGTTGAGAACTTCTGCTTTGAGCAGTATGGCTTCCGTGTGGTATCCGCATATGATGTCCGTCCTGACTTGATCGGAACCGACATTGGTGGGATACATGTCCATGACATTTCAGAGCTGCCGACAATTTTCGAAAAGCGCAAAATTGACGTTGCTGTTCTTGCGGTGCCTAAGATAATGGCAAATAAGGCAGCAAACGAGCTTGTCGATCTTGGCATAAAGGCAATCTGGAACTTCACCAATGTGGAGCTTGAGCTGGATGACCCCACTATTGTGGTGGAGAACATCCATTTCTCGGACAGTCTTTTAGCTCTGGGCTATTATCTTGCAGAAACCATAGACACGGAGGCGGCCTCCGCTGCACGCAACAAGAAATAAAAGAGGTGCCCTTGTGTATAAGCGAGTTCTTGTCCTGCTGATGGCAGTGTTGCTTTTGGCAGGTGGAGTATCTGCGTCGGCTGCCGCCGGCACTGCTAATGATCCACTGATTACCGTGAGCTACGCCAAGTCATGGGGTCAGAGTCTGCTTGAAGACACAATTCCACAGATTGATAAGAAACTGGGCGACTTTTATCGTCAGGTCAGCAACTCACTCGGCGGGGTTTCCGCCGGTGCGACGGGCAAGCGCATCACGCTTGCGCAGGGTGGAACGCTGTCAATAGCTACAGGTGCCTCTGTCACTGTGGTCTCCGGCGCTGCGACTGTCAGCGTCATATCCGGCGAGATGGTCAACGTCTCTGTCGGGTCTGCCGCATCTAACGGAAAGCTCAACCGCAATCATCGCTACATCGCGTGTGAGAACACCAGCGCGGTCGTTACGGCGACCTCCCCGTCTATTTTCATTGTGGATGGGAAATATACCAGCACTGCAGGCAATGTGCAGTTTACCGATGTCCCTGCCGGTAAGTGGTACTATGGCTATGTCTACAGTGCTGTGGATATGGGTCTTATTGACGGCCTGACCGACACGAGCTACGGACCGGACAAGCAGCTTACCGTTGCTCAGGCGATCAAGCTCGCCGCCTGTATGCACCAGCTATATAACGATGGCGAAGTCACGCTTAAAAACGGCAAACCCTGGTATACGAGCTATCTGGATTATGCAATCCAGAACGGAATTGCGGAAGCAAGCTATGGCGAACTGACATCAGAACAATATAACAAGGCGATTAGCCGCCGGGAATATGTGCACCTTTTCTACAATGCACTTCCTCTGTCGGAATTTTCCGGGAAGAACTCTGTGGCTGATGATGCGATACCCGATGTGAAGCTTGGCGACAGGTTTGCGCAGGAGATATATACCTTCTATCGCGCAGGCATATTGGACGGCTCAAAGGACGACGGCTCATTCGTCCCCGACTCCGCCATAAAGCGCAGTGAGGTCGCGGCGATTATGGCTCGTATGTTCGACGAGACTGAGCGCAAGACCATAACACTGCCCTAATTTAAAAAAGCTGAAAAGCCGGCATTTGCCGGCTTTTTTTGTGAAAGGATGATGTAAATGGCAGATACAATAGCCGCCATTGCAACCGGCAATGTCGTTTCTGCAATCGGCATAGTGCGCATCTCCGGCCCGGACACAACTTCGGTTGTGGACACGGTGTTTTTCCCGCGCGACGGCAGGCCGATGTCCGAACATGACGACAGGAGGCTTGTTTTTGGCGAGCTTCGCGACAAGCTTGGCAATGTGTACGATGAGTGCCTGTGCACGATAAGCCGCGCGCCGCACAGCTACACGGGCGAGGACACTGCGGAGCTTCAATGCCACGGCTCTCCAGTTGTTCTGCGCTGCGCTCTGGATCTGCTTTTTAGTGCCGGTGCGCGTCAAGCCGGAGCGGGTGAGTTCACGCGCCGCGCTTTTTTAAATGGCCGCATGGATCTGCTTCGCTCCGAAGCTGTCATCGACCTGATTGATGCCCAGACAGTAAACGCCGCGATAAATGCCGCCAGTCAGCTCGGCGGCGCCGTCAGCAGGAAAATGGATGTCGTGTACAATCAGTTGGTTGACATAATATCACACTATCATGCCGTCCTGGACTGGCCGGACGAGGATATTGAGCCGTTTGAGCTCAAGGAATATGAGAAGACACTCAGCGATGCTGCCGAGCTTTTGCGGCGACTTTTGAGCACCTTTGAGCGGGGCCGCGTGCTTCGCGAGGGTATACCTGCGGCGATCATAGGACGGCCGAATGCGGGCAAATCCTCGCTCCTAAACGCGATTCTGGGCTACGATCGGGCGATAGTTACGCAGATACCCGGAACGACTAGGGACACGATAACGGAGACTGTGTCGATGGGCGGAGTGCTGCTGCGGCTAACCGATACAGCCGGTCAGCGTGAGAGTAGCGACGAGGTCGAGCGGCTCGGTGTCCAGCGCAGCCTTGAGGCGGCGCAAACGGCGCAGCTGGTGCTTGCACTCATTGACCTCGGCGACCCTAATCCTGAAGAGGACGAGAAAATTATCGGGCAGGCGGCAGCCGCGCCTCATGGAGTGGTGGTATTCACAAAGTCTGATCTGGGCGACGCAAATACAGCAATGGCATTCTCGGGCCTGAAGGGGCTGCCTGCTGTAGTGATAAGCAGTGTGACAGGCGAGGGGCTGGATGTGCTTGAGAGTACTATAGAAGACATGTTCCCGCTGCCGGAGGTGCCGGCAGGCGAGATTCTGACAAATGCCAGACACGCTGATGCTACTGAGCGGGCGCTTGCCGCGATTGAGGCGGGGCTTGGGGCGCTGCGTGAGGGGATTACCCCTGATGCGGTGCTCACAGAGGCGGAGGCGGCGCTGGAGGCCATCGCCGAGCTGTCCGGGAGGGCGGTTCGCGATGACGTGGTCGAGCGAATCTTCTCGCGCTTCTGCGTCGGAAAATAAATACCAAGAGCTGCCCTTTAATAAAGGGCAGCTCTTTTTGTGCCGGATTGTATCGGAAAGCAATGTGCTTGCTAACAGCTCAGTATGTGATCATGTATTTCTCCAGCTCCCAGCTGGAGACCTGAACACGATAGGCTTCCCACTCCTTAAGCTTGCCTGCGCAGTACAGGGGGAATACGTGCTCGCCGAGCGTGGCCGCCATCAGCTCATCACTCTCAAGTGCGAAGATGGCCTCTTCAAGAGAGCCGGGCAGGTTGTCAATGCCCTGCTCCAGCCGTGTTGCGGCATCCATGTCGAAGATATTTGCGGTGATTTCTACGGGAGGCGTGAGATTGTTCTCGATGCCGTCAAGTCCTGCGGCGAGGCAGAGGGCCAGTGCCAGATACGGGTTGCAGGACGGGTCCGGAGAACGCAGCTCGACGCGTGTGCCCTGACCGCGGGATGCAGGGATGCGGATGAGCGCTGAGCGGTTGGACGCGCTCCAGGCCAGGTAGCAGGGAGCCTCGTAGCCGGGAACCAGGCGCTTATAGGAGTTTACAAGCGGGTTCGTGACAGCGGTCATGCCCTTGACGTGCTTCAGGATGCCTGCGATGAAGTTGTATGCCTCCCTGGAGAGCCCCTTCACGCCATCGGGATCATGAAAAATATTCACGCCGTCTTTAAAAAGGGACATATTAGTGTGCATGCCGGAGCCGTTGATGCCATAGACGGGCTTGGGCATGAAGGTGGCATGCAGTCCGTTAATCTGTGCGAGAGTTTTGACGGTCATGCGGAAGGTGGTGATGTTGTCGGCAGCGGTAAGCGCGTCGGCATATTTGAAATCGATCTCATGCTGTCCGGGCGCGACCTCGTGGTGTGAGGCCTCAATTTCAAAACCCATCTGCTCAAGGTTCAGGCAGATGGCACGGCGGGTCATCTCGCCGTGGTCAACCGGACCGAGATCGAAATAGCCTGCCTCGTCGCCGGTTTTGTTGGTGGGTCTTCCGTCCTTGTCGGTCTCGAACAGGAAAAATTCGCACTCAGGGCCGACGTTGAAGCTGTAGCCCATGTCTGCCGCGCGCTTGAGAATTTTTTTAAGAACATAGCGCGGGTCGCCTATAAAGGGGGTGCCGTCGGGGTTGTAGACGTCGCAAATGAACCTTGCGACCTTTCCGACCTGGGGACGCCAGGGCAGAATGGTGAAGGTGTTGAGATCAGGGTATAGGTACTGGTCGGACTCATGAATACGGGTGAAGCCCTCAATTGAGCTGCCGTCGATCATCATCAGGTTATCGAGTGCCTTATCAAGCTGAGAGGACGTAATTGCGATATTCTTAAGCTGGCCAAAAATGTCAGTAAACTGCATGCGGATGAACTCAACTCCCTCATCTTTAACAATGCGGGTTATATCTTCTCTAGTGTAGCTTGCCATAATTCTTTCTCCCTTCAACTGATAAAACAACAAAAAAGGACAAAGGCGTTTAGAAAACCAGAACGCCTTTGCCCTGTATCTGCAATTATATTTGTCATTGTAGGAAATGTCAACCAGCAAAAGCGTTTTTAGTACATTGCACCGAAAACCGCTTTTTTAAGCTGCCGGTGACAGTGAAAAATATACAGTATAACGATAAATGGAGACACCTCACGCGGGGCGTCTCCATTAATTGTACTTGTCTTATTGCTTATTTTCCAAGATAGCTTATCAGCAGCTCCTGGAGCAGTTCGTCGCGGTCAAGGCGACAAATAAGACTGCGCGCATTGTTGTAGTTCGTGATATATGTGGGATCCTCGGAGATTATATAGCCCACCAGCTGATTGATGGGGTTATAGCCCTTCACGCTGAGGGAGTCATACACAGATGACAATATTTCGCGTGTCTCATTCCTGTTGTCAATTGCGGTGAATCTCCTGGTTATATCTTCCATGCTCACACCCTCCTTGGCTAAGATATACTTTCCTTATATGGATTATATTATACCAAAATTCCGAGAAGTGTAAAGACATGCAATATTACTATTGCATTACATTTCCAAATATACTGTCATAAGCTACCGTATGCTTGCTCCATACTGCGCCTCAAGAGCGGTTAGAATACCGCGCACAGTCTCGTCGGCGTGATCGTCGGTCAGTGTCTGATCATCAGCGCGCAGTGACAGCGCGAAGGCGACGGACTTTTTCCCGTCCGGGATATTTTTGCCCTTGTAGACGTCGAAAACCTCGCAGCCCTTCAAATATTGACCGCCCGAGCCGAGTATGCAGGCGCTGAGCTCTCCGGCGGTGATCGCCTCGTCGCAGACAACGGCGATATCGCGCGTGACAGCAGGAAAGCGGGGAAGCGGCGAGTAGAGCAGCTCTTCACACCTCGCCTCGAACAGAGCGGCGAAGCTCAGCTCCGCGCAGTACAGCTCGTCTGACACGCCGTAGTTTCGCGCGACAAGCGGGTGAATCTGGCCCAGAACGCCGAGCCCTACACCATTGACGCTGACTAAGGCGCAACGACCCGGGTGATACGAGGGGTTCTCTGACTGGGTGCTGAAAACCGCATTTTCGATGTGCAGATGTGTGAGCAGCTTCTCAACAGCGCCCTTCATAGCGTAGAAATCCATGCCCTCGCCGTATGCGCCCAGTGTGAGCACAGTGGGCTCGTCAGCCAGACCGTCGGGACGGGTAAAATAGACCTTGCCAAAATCGTAGAGCCTGACATCATGGTTGCGGTAATTCCAGTTGCGCGACAGAACCTCGAGCATTGACGGCAGGGTAGTGGTGCGCATGCAGGAGGTGTCCTCGCCGAGGGGGTTTAGTATGCGTATTGCACTGCGCAGTGGCGAATCCTCCGGCAGACGAATCATATCCCAGCCCGCGGGGCTGTAGAAGGAATAGGTTATGACCTCGTCGAAACCGGCACTTCGGCAGACAGTGCCCAGCTCGCGCTGCACCCGCTGTTCGGCGGTGAAGCCGCCCTGAGTTGTGCCGGCGCCCTCCATGAGGGTGGTGGGGATGTTGTTGAAGCCATAGATTCGCGCGACCTCCTCGGCAATATCGTTGTCGGTATAGGTCGTGCTGAAGTCCCGGCGCCAGGATGGGACGGTCACCATGCCGCCCTCGACTTTGAAGCCGAGTTCACGCAGAATATCTGCCATGGTCTCCTCGGGAATCTCAGTGCCGAGAATCCAGTTGACCTTTTCCGCGTTCAGTGGCACGCAGAGCGGCTCTGGCCTGGTGGGGAATATATCGACATGTCCGTCGACGACCTCGCCCGCGCCGAGCAGCTCGACGAGCTCACAGGCTCTGTCAACGGCGGCTTTGGTCAGGTATGGGTCGAGACCCTTCTCGTAGCGGGAGGAGGCGTCTGTGCGCATCCCAAGGGCCGCTGCGGTGCGTCTGATGGAGGTGCCGTTGAAGTTTGCGGACTCGAAGAGCACCATGGCGGTGTCGCCTTCGATCTCGGAGTTTTCACCGCCCATGACACCTGCGACGCCGACGGGCTTTTCCCCGTCGCATATGCAGAGCATAGAGCTTGCGAGCGCGCGGGCCGTTCCGTCCAGAGTGCGGAGGGACTCACCCTCGCGAGCGGTGCGGACGATGATGCGGCCGCCGTCCACGCAGGAGAAGTCAAACGCGTGCATAGGCTGACCATATTCCAGCATGACGTAGTTTGTGATATCGACGATGTTGTTAATCGGCCTCATGCCGGAGGCGGCTATGCGCTCGCGCATCCACCTGGGCGAGGGGGCGATTTTAACATTCTTGACCATGCGCGCCGTGTAGCGCAGACAGAGGTCCGGGTTTTCAATTTCAATTTTGACGAGATCGGCGACATTGCCGCCGCAGCCCTTCACGACGGGGTCGTGTAGTTTGAGCGGCTTTTTGAAGGTTACCGCCACTTCCCGCGCCATGCCGATGACCGAAAGGCAGTCGGAGCGGTTCGGAGTGACCTCAAACTCAACAACCTGATCATCGCGTCCTATGAGGGGTATAATATCATCGCCGGGCTTGCAGTCCTCCTCGAGGACGAACAGGCCGTCGTCGCAGGCATAGGGGAAATCGTGGAGCGTGAGTCCGAGCTCCTTTATTGAGCACAGCATGCCCTCAGAGAGCTCACCGCGGAAGTCTGTCGTGTGGATTTGGACACCGCCGGGCAGAACTGCGCCGTCGAGCGCCGCCGGCACGAGATCTCCGACCTTTTGGTTCTGTGCGCCGGTGACTATCTGGACATGACGGGGGCCGCCCACGTCCATCTGGCAGGTCCACAGGTGGTCAGAATTGCCATGACGGACCATATCGACAATTTTGCCGACGTGCACGTTTTTGATACTCCCGCCGAGCCGCTCCGTGCCCTCGACCTTGGAGCCGGAGAGCGTCATGGCCTCTGCAAAATCTTTCTCGTTTTTCTCTTCAAGGCTCAGGTCAACGAACTCGACCAGCCAGTTTCTTGATAATTTCATAGTATGATCTCTCCTTTCTCAGAACTGCTCCAGGAATCTGACATCGTTTTCAAATAGAAGCCGCAGGTCGGAAATCTTGAAGCGACGCATGGTTGCGCGTTCAAGACCCATGCCGAAAGCCCATCCGGAGTATTTTTCGGGATCAATGCCGCTCATCTGGAGCACCTTTGGGTTGCAAACGCCGGCCCCCAGCAGCTCTATCCAGCCCTCGCCCTTGCAGGTCGGGCAACCGACACCGCCGCACTTGTGACACTGAACGTCCATTTCACAGCTGGGCTCGGTGAAGGGGAAGTGATGCGGGCGGAAGCGGGTGACGGTGCCGTCACCATACATCTGGACTGCCATGTTATGCAGAGCACCCTTGAGATCGGCGAAGGTTATATGCTTGTCGACGACCAGCCCCTCCATCTGGTGGAACATGGGGCTGTGCGTTGCGTCAACCTCGTCCTTGCGGTAGCAGCGACCGAATACCGCGGCACGGATGGGAAGCTTGCGGCTCTCCATAATGCGCGCCTCCATGGATGAGGTGTGCGGGCGCAGGAGGGTTCTGCTGTCCTCGTCGAGATAGAAGGTGTCTGTCCATTCGCGAGCGGGATGTCCGGCGTCCGTGTTCAGGCGGTCAAAGTTATATGAGGACAGCTCAACCTCCGGGCCGTCTTCAATTTCAAAGCCCATACCGATGAAAATGTCCTTAATTTCATCAATAACTAAATTCATCGGGTGCTTTTTGCCCTGCCTGAGTGCCTTGCCGGGCAGAGTGACATCGAGTGCCTCGCTCAATAGCTGAGCCTCAAGCCGGGCCTCTGCAAGCGTCCTCTTTTTGTTCTCGATGGCAGTCTCAACTTCCTCGCGAACCGAGTTTGCAAGCTGTCCTATAACCGGGCGCTCCTGCGCCGATAGCTTGCCCATCTGCTTGAGAATTGCTGTGAGCTCACCTTTCTTACCCAGGTATTTGACCCTGAGGGCCTCTAGCTCGCCCGGCTCTGCCACAGCAGAGATCGCTGAGACGGCCTCTTTTCTTAGCTTTTGCAGTGCATCCTTCATTTTTTTCACTCCTGTAAAAAAATAAAGCCCTCGTCCTGAAAAACAGGACGAAAGGCTAATCCTTCCGCGGTACCACCCGTGTTCGGCGCAAATGCGCCGCTCTTGGCAGCTGTAACGGGCTTACCCGCCGGCGGTTAACCGGAAGCTCACGGGCGAACTAAGAAATTCCCAGACGCAGGAGGCTCACAGCCGACGGCCTCCACTCTCTGTGCGCGGAACAAATCTATTTTCCCGATCATCGCCATATTTTGTGTTACACTGGAATACATTTATAGCACATCGACTGCCGGAAGTCAAAT
>CAZHUG010000034.1:0-24025 GCA_964535405.1 uncultured Oscillospiraceae bacterium
TGTGGTTTTTGTGATCTTAATTTCCTGCATTTTTTAGTCCTCCCTTGCGTTGGGGCAGCGCCCCTATCGCGGCGCTGCCTTGGGTCTGGCATCACGATTTTTCGTTTCGTGACTTTAAATTGGTGCTACATTAGCTTAATGATGTACTTAATTTTTTCATTTTATCACGAATTGAAAATAATGCAAGTGCTAGATGATTGCAAAATGAACATTTTTAGGCTAGAATGAGAAAAAACTTCAGGAGGCAGGCTTTGAATAAAAATGTATCGATAGTTCCATGCCCTGATTATGAGCCGGAAACCGTGCGCGCCGCACTGAAAGCTGTGCTTGCGCCGCTCGGGGGTCTGGACTGGGTGACAGCCGGAATGAAAATTGCCATAAAAGCAAATCTCGTCGCGCGCATGAAGCCGGAGGCCGGCGCTGTGACTCACCCCATGCTTGTGACCGAGCTCTGCCGCCTGCTGATTGAGCGGGGCGCGAGCGTGACAGTTGGCGACAGTCCCGGCGGGCCGTTTACCGCGGCTTGGGTTGGCGGAATATATTCAGGCACCGGCATGAGGGCTGTGGAGGTAACGGGAGCTGTGTTAAACGACGACTACTCGACGAGCGAGGTCAGCTTTCCGCAGGGACATACGGTGAAATCTTTTCCCTTCACCTCCTGGCTGAGCAAGGCCGATGCGATAATTGACTTCGCAAAGCTCAAGACGCACGCCATGGCCGGCATAACCTGCGCTGTGAAGAACTTTTTTGGCGTAATACCCGGCACACGCAAGCCGGAGTTTCACTATATGTTCCCGAAAACCACAGATTTCTGCAACATGCTTGTTGACCTGAACGAATACATAAAGCCGCGCCTCACGCTGGTGGATGCTGTCACCTGCATGGAGGGCAACGGCCCGACTCAAGGCACACCCCGGCACATGGGCGCGATTGTCGCGGCGGACACGACGTATAACGCCGATCTTTTCTGTGCTCACCTCATCGGAATACCCATCAAGGACGCGCCAACGGTTGCCGCGTCAATCGAGCGGGGACTCTGCCCTGCCTCCTGGGAAGATCTCGCCCTTGCCGGTGATCCGACACCCTTTGTGATGCCGGACTTTGAGAAGCTTCCCGGAAGTCCGGATATAACCTTTAAAAACAAGCCCGCGTTTGTGAATGCCTTCATTCGCCGTAATTTCGGCTCAGGGCCGAAGGTAAACACGAAAAAGTGTGTGGGCTGCGGCAAGTGCTTCGAGGTTTGCCCGGCAGAGGCGATTAAAATTAAAAATAAGAAAGCAGTGATAAATACACGCAAATGTATACGCTGCTTCTGCTGTCAGGAGTTTTGTCCGAAGGGCGTCATCAGCGTGCACAGACCCTTGCTTGCGCGTATTGTGACGAAATAATCCCATTATCGGCAAATGCTCAAGGCTGTGTCTTGATTCTTGAAAGAGGTTGGCGTATAATTCTTTGGCTATGAAAACTTATGATGCAGGAAAATGTGATATTGCAGTTATCGGCGCGGGGCACGCGGGAATAGAGGCCGCGCTGGCGACAGCGCGCCTTGGTCTGGACGTGCTCTGCTTTGCAATTAATCTCGACAGCGTGGGCAACCTGCCCTGCAACCCGTCAATCGGCGGCACGGGCAAGGGTCACCTTGTCCGTGAGCTGGACGCTCTGGGTGGCGAGATGGCGAGGGCGGCTGATGCCGCCTGCATCCAGTACAGGATGCTGAATATCGGCAAGGGCCCGGCGGTGCACTCACTGCGTGCACAGGCTGACCGCCGAAGGTATCAGGAGATAATGAAGTGGACGCTTGAGCGTCAGGAAAATCTGCGCCTCAAGCAGGCGGAGATCGTGAGTGTCGAGGTCCAAGCGGGGCGGGTTGTGTCCGTCACGACCCATACAGGTGCGAGATATGCTTGCAGGGCCGCTATTGTTGCCACAGGTACGTATCTGCACGGCCGCACCATCATCGGCGAGGTGCTTCAGGACTCGGGACCGGACGGGCTTGCGCCCTCGGGGCCGCTTGCGGAGTGCCTGCGCGGCCTCGGCCTCGGCCTGCGCAGGTTTAAAACAGGAACGCCGCCGCGCGTCAATGCGCGGACTATTGATTTTTCGAAAATGGAGCCGCAGGGCGGAGACGCCGAGCCGGAGGCCTTCTCATTTCTTACGGAGACGACACCGGTCAACAGCGCAACTTGCTGGCTGACCTATACTAACGAGCGCACGCACGAGATAATACGCAAAAACCTCGACCGCTCGCCAATATATTCCGGAGTTATCGAGGGCGTCGGTCCGCGATACTGTCCATCTGTCGAGACGAAGGTGATGACCTTTCCTGATAAGCTGAGGCATCAGATTTTTGTCGAGCCCATGGGCTTGGAGACCGAGGAAGTGTATATGCAGGGGCTCTCGTCCTCAATGCCGGAGCAGGTGCAGATAGATATGCTGCACTCGGTGTCGGGCTGCGAAAATGCGGAGATGACCCGGCCCGGCTATGCTATAGAGTATGACTGCGTTGACCCGCTTGAGCTTTTCCCGACGCTGGAGACAAAGAAAATATCCGGACTTTATGGCGCGGGACAGTTTAACGGCTCCTCAGGCTATGAGGAGGCTGCTGTTCAGGGCTTTATGGCGGGTGTAAATGCGGCGCTGAAAATTCAGGGAAAGCCCCCGCTTGTAATCTCCCGTAGTGAGGCGTATATCGGCACACTCATTGACGATCTGGTGACGCGCGGAACAAACGAGCCTTACCGCATGATGACTTCGCGCTCGGAGTATCGGCTTTTGCTGCGGCAAGATAACGCCGACCGGCGCCTTTGCGAAACCGGGCTCAAAATCGGACTTGTGAGCCGGGAGCGCTATGAGTCGGTACTCAGAAAATACGAGTCGGTCGAGGCCGAGCTTCTTAGGCTTGAAAACACGCACACAGCGCCCACGGCGGAGCTCTGCGCCATGCTGGAGGAGCGGGGAACCACGGCACCGATTTCAGGGGTGTCGCTTGCGTCACTGCTCAGGCGACCGCAGGTGAGCTGGAGCTCGCTCGCGCCCTTTGACCCTAAGAGAGAGCCGCTGCCAAAGGCGGTCTGGCAACAGGTTGAGATACGGCTGCAGTACGACGGATATATTAAAAGACAGCTGAAGCAGGTGGCGGAGTTCACCCGCTTGGAAAATAAACCGCTCTCACCGGATCTGGACTATTCCGCAGTTCCCGGTTTGCGCAGCGAGGCGAAGGAAAAGCTTTCGGAGGTCAGGCCCGAGAGCTTCGGGCGGGCATCGCGTATATCCGGCGTGTCACCGGCGGATATGGCGGCGCTGATGGTATATTTAGGATAAAGAAAGAGCTTCATTGCAATTTGCAATGAAGCTCTTTTTGACTATTGCGCCTCGAAACCCAGGTCCTCGAGAATTTCCTTGGCCTTCGGCACGTTTACCTCATCATTGTCGCCGTATATGGTGACAGTGCGGGCCTGGAGCGAGACGTTAAATACCATGCCCGCATCGTTGAGTGCCCTTGTTATGCGGGCGATGCAATTTTTGCAGTGAATGTCGGGAACGTTTAATACTGTCATTTTATTACCTCATTTCATTAGCTTTTGTAATATATCCACAAGCTCATCGGCAACCTGAGTATCGCCTGAGCGAAGACCGTCGGCTACGCAGCTTTTAATGTGGCTGCCCAGAAGCTCGCGGGAGAAGGCGGTCAGCGCAGCCTGCGCCGCGGAGACCTGATTGAGAATGTCTATGCAATAAGCCTCCTCGTCGAGCTGACGCTTGATGCCGCGAACCTGCCCTTCGATACGGCTCAGCCGGTTCGTGAGCGAGCGCAGCTCGGCCTCATCTCTGTGTTTCGTTTTGTGATCGCAGCATTCACTCATAGTTTTTTACCTCTCAGTCTCAGGGCGTTGCCCACCACGCAGACGGAGCTGAGACTCATCGCCAGCGCAGCCAGCATGGGGTTCATAAGTGTTCCCGTGAAGGGATACAGTACTCCTGCGGCAATGGGAATGCCGATTGTATTATAGCAGAAAGCCCAGAACAGGTTCTGCTTGATGTTGGTGATGGTGAGCCGGCTCAGTCGCACGGCGCGCGGCACATCGCCCAGATCGCTCTTCATGAGTACGACGTCGGCGGACTCAATTGCTATGTCACTGCCGCCGCCGATTGCGCAGCCGATGTCCGCCTGAGTGAGTGCTGGTGCGTCGTTTATACCGTCACCGACCATGACGACGCGCTCGCCGCGCTCCTGCAGGGAGCGGACAACGTCGGCCTTGTCGCCGGGAAGAACCTCGGCAATGACTTCGTCTGCGCCGATCAGGGAACCGATATAATCCCCGACCCGCTTGTTATCTCCGGTCAGGAGAACGACGCGCATTCCAAGCTCGTGCAGCTTCTCAATGGCGGAGACGCTCGTATCGCGCAGCGGGTCTGAAACAGCTATCAGACCGAGAAGAACTCCGTCGGACGCTAGCAGCATCACGGTTTTGCCCTCAGCCGCGAGCCGCTGGATATCGGCATCAATCGCAGTGCAGTCAATGCCGTTCTCGCTCATAAGCCTTGCGCTTCCGATAAATACTCGTGAACCATCCGAGAGCTCTGCCGAAATTCCGCGTCCGGACAGATCCTCAAACGCGCCGACCGTGAGCCCGGAGCTCAGGCCCTCTGCCTGCGCCGCCTCGATAATCGCGCTTGCAAGCGGGTGGGCGGAGGCGGATTCCACCAGCGCCGCTAGAGACAGCAGCTCCTCGCGTCCGGCAGTCACAGAAACGATATCGGTGACAGCGGGGCGACCCTCGGTCACGGTTCCGGTCTTGTCCAAAACCGCGGTGTTCGCGCCGTGCAGGGTCTCAAGCGCCTCGCCGCTTTTTATGAGAATTCCGTTTGCGGCACCGAGTCCCGTGCCGACGACGATGGCGGTCGGCGTGGCAAGCCCCATGGCGCAGGGGCAGGCTATGACGAGAATGGATGTGAACACACGCAGGACAAAGGCCATGTCCTTTCCGACGATCAACCAGACGATGGCGGCGAGCACGGCGATGACCATCACACAGGGCACGAAAACACCCGCTACCTTATCGGCAGTCTTGGATATGGGCGCTTTCTTGCCCTGAGCATCCTCGACGATGCGTATGATTTTAGACAGCGTGCTGTCCTCGCCTATGCGGGTGATCTCAACCGACAGCGCGCCGTTGATGCTGATGCTGCCGCCGGTGACTTCACTGCCGGCGCTTTTGTCAAGCGGCAGGCTCTCACCGGTCAGCATTGACTCGTCAACGCCGCCGCTGCCGTCGATCACTATGCCGTCCAGAGGTATACGCGAGCCGGGACGAACCAGAACAACGTCGCCGACTCTGAGTATCTCCGTCGGAACCTCGGTCAGCATGCCCTCCTCGCCCTTCATGATGGCGGTGTCGGGTGTGAGCGCCATGAGCGCCTTGATCGCGCCGGTGGTTTTCTGTTTGCTGCCTTCCTCCATGTGCTTGCCGAGAGAGACAAGCGTCACAACGACGGCGGCAGACTCAAAGTACAGTCCATTGTGGACAAGCCCGGGATTGTCCGACAGCAGGAACATGGTCGCAAGGCTGTATATGAAGCCTGCGCTGCTGCCGATTGCGACAAGGGAGTCCATGTTGGGGTTTAAGTGCTTGAGTGCCTTGAAGCCGCTTATATAAAAGCGCCTGCCGATATACATTATTATAACTGTCAAAATGAGCTGTATCAAAGCAAAGTTGACAGTGTGCGAGCTCATGTCAATTATATCCGGCAACGGCGCACCCATCATAGCACCCATCGAAATATACATGAGAATCGCCGCGAGCACAAGCGCCACTATGATGCTGTTGCGCTCATTGCGATAGTCGGCGGCTCTTTTCTTCTCCTCCGCCTCGGCATCGACAGCTTCCAAACGCGAGCCGTTTAGCGGACGTGCGCCAAAGCCGGCCTTGTCAACCTTGGCGATGATCGCCTGCGGGGAGAGTTTCGATTCGTCGTATTCTATTGTCATCTTGCCTGTGGTGAGATTCACGTCGCTGCGAGTAACGCCGTCAAGCTTGCGCGTTACTCGCTCCACAGCTGATGAGCAGGCAGCGCAGTGCATGCCTGTTATGATATAGGTTTCAGATTTCATAATATACCTCCTGATGGCCTAATAATATACCCCCCGGGGGTATATGTCAATAGGCATATGTATATTATGCGCAGAATTTGCAAGTCGGCAGCAGTGCATAGTTTAAGAGCGCGACGGCTGTTATACCTTCGCGCTCTTAGCTTTAAGTTTACTATGCACTTATTCCTCACGCATCCAGTAGCCAACTCCGATTTCAGTGAAGATGTAGTTCGGCTCTGCCGGGTTTGCCTCGAGCTTGCGGCGGATATTCGCCATGTTTACACGCAGTATCTGACGGTTTTCCTTTGTGCCGATGCCCCAGAGCTCGCGCAGGAGGTAGTCATAGGTCAAAACCTTGCCCGCGTATATGCCAAGCAGGGATACAATTTTGTATTCGTTCTGCGTGAGATGCACGCTCTCGCCTTTTATAAATACACGGCGGCGGTCATAGTCGATTTCCAGATCGCCGACCTTGAACTGGCCCGAGTGTGAGACAGATGGGTTTGTCGCGGCGGCGCGTGTATGGCGCAGGGCTGTGCGTATGCGCGCCAAAAGCTCCGAAACGCCGAAGGGCTTGGTTATGTAGTCATCTGCACCGGCGTCGAGAGCCTCGACCTTGTCGCGCTCGTGTCCGCGGGCGGATACGACGATGACCGGAATTCGTGACCACTCGCGTATGAAGCGCAGGACCTGCATTCCGTCCATGTCGGGAAGCCCTAAATCGAGGATCACGATGTCGGGACAATGCGAGGTCACCATTGTGTAGGCCTTGTCGCCGGAGGTTGCGGAAATCACATCATAGCTGTTGGCGTTGAGGACGCTGGTCATGAAATTTAGTATACCCTTTTCATCCTCCACGATTAGTACCTTATACCTAGTCTCCATATTAAACCTCCTTATTATGTACGCGGGAGCGTGAAGGAAAACCTCGCCCCGCCTGTTTGCATGTTTTCGGCGCTGATCCGGCCGCCGTGAGCCTTTATTATTGCCTGGCAGACCGTCAGGCCTATGCCCATGTTGTTTCTCTGCCCGGAGTCAACCGGCACACTGACGGCGGGTGGCGCATCCTCCTTAAAGAGATAGGGCAGAATGCGCGGGTTTATACCCTGACCATTGTCGGAAACGGCTATCACCACGTCTTTTCCGTCGGTGTTGACACTCACCATTATGTTGGTGGTGTTCCCGCCGTGATAGACTGCGTTTTCCATCAGGTTCATCAGTACCTGACAGATTAATACTGCGTCCATGGGGACGAACAGAACGTCGTCAGGCACCGCCACCCCGACAGAGATACCGGGAAAACGGTTCTTAAACTTGTGCACAGCCCCTCCGGCAATCTCCTCCACAGGCTCGTCAGTTTTGACGATCTGTGCATCATCACCGCTCATGCGTGTGACGGAAAGAAGATTTTCAACCATGCGGATGAGCCATTGGGCGTCGTCGCACACTCCGCTCAAAAGCTCCTGCCGCTCCTGCACGGGCATGGATTCGTTATCGAGAACCACGCCGACAGAACCGGCAATAGAGGTGAGGGGCGTGCGAAGATCGTGAGAGACAGCACGCAGAAGCTGCGCGCGCATGCGCTCCCTCTCGTTTTCAAGCTTGAGCGCCTCGTGATGCTTTGCGTTCGTGGTGAGCGCCGAGGTGCTGATCGACACGGCGAGGAAGGTGACAAAGGTCAAAGGATAGCCGGAAATTGTGAAGTTGAAGGCCATAAAAGGATAAGTAAATAAGTAGTTTACGCAAAGCACGCAGATTACGCTTGCGACTATGCCCCATGTGTAGCCTGTGGTCAGCCGTGATATTAAAAGCACGCACAGCACAAATATTAAAGGAGCCGCGGTGTGGCTCTCCGCCATGGAGAGCAGCAGGGTGCAAATAAGGCTGGCGACAGATAACAGGGCAACGACAATTGCACCGTCTCGCAGTGACCTCATCACTTTTTCGTTTTTTATAACGATCACTCCCTATTCCCGTTAATTATAACACCTAATATATAAAGAAAGCATTAAGAATATTTATATAGAAATGATACAGCCCACACATGCGCTGTATCATTTCCATATAAAATATTAGCTTGTTTGCCTATATTTCTCATCAGGGGACTGCCATTTATGTTGACAACAGCCAAAATGTGGCATATTCTTAATATGTCATACTATAACACAAACAATTTGTGTGCGTTTGTCTTGAAAGCAAACTGCGATGTGCGTATTTCGCAGTTTGCAGTTAAAAATTTGAGCATTTTTTAAAATGGGGGGCGCAGGAATGAACTTAAAGCGATTGTGTGTCGCTATTGTGCTTTTTGTCGCAGGTAGTGCACTTTGGCTGTATTTTGTTGATACTGGATACTACCGAGGTATGTATGGTATATATTCTTTTATAACGCCGGTGATTACCTACTGCTTGATAGGCTTTGTTCTGCATGGCAAAGAATATGTCTCGGAGCAAGACAGTGCGCGCTTGCCGCTAATTTGTGCAATATGTTCAGCATTGCTTATAATAATTCAAGTCGTACCTTTCTTTGTGAGATTCGCGTTTACGAAATTTCTAATGAATAGTCGTTCTATAATTCTGCTGTCCTTAATATTGGGGGCAAGTATTTCCGAGCTGATATATCGCAAAAAGCCAGAAGTCAGCGATGATAAATAATACCTACAGTACCTGTCAACATTTCGCTTGCACAGACTGAAAATATTTTACATAAACTATGAAAGACTCGGCGGGCAATTTGCCCGCCGGGTCTTTTTGCAGATAGATGCCCGGATTAAAGATGAGGGCTTTTTTTCTACATGAAAATCTTGCGTGTTAAATTGATATGGGTTATACTAAAAGCACAAGGAGTTGATGTAATGGATAAAATTCAGTATCGTTGCGACAAGTGCGGTTTCACACGCTTTGAAAGCGATCAGTTCCAGGCAACCGGCGGTAATTTTGCGAAGATATTTGACATACAAAACAAAAAGTTCCAGACCGTTTCCTGTGCGCGCTGCGGCTATACCGAGCTATATAAGTCACAGGGCTCGGAGGGCTGGGACATCCTCGATTTCCTGATCGGTAAAGGCTAAATGCCCAGCAGAGCCTTCAGCTCGCCCCAGAGCTCGAGCAGCCTGAACTTGATTATCACGTTTGGTTCGCTGTCGTCAAGCAGCACGGGCGCGTCGTCGCCAAGTGCTGCGATGGCCTCGTCTGCCTCCGCGGCGCTCAGGCAGAGCGGGGGGAACACCACGCACCACCAGTTTTGACCCTTGCCCTCGCCCAGAACCACGCGCAGTGATTCATATGACCCGGCCGGGAGCGTGAAGCTGCCGTATTCGCGGGTTGGATAGTTTTCCTGACCGAGTGTGACCGTGACCTCGCGTCCGGCTGAGGCGCCTTGGGCCGCAAGCTGTATTCCGCTAAGAGATTCGGCAATTATTTCTCTTGCGGCAGCGGCATCCTCTGCGCCCTCGAGTTTCGGGGCAAGATATTCCAGAACGCGATCCCTGACCTGGAGCTTGAGCTCCTGCTCGGCCTCGTCGTCGGAGACCGCGATGACGTGCAGACGCACCAGCTTTGATGACAGCTGTGAGCCTTGGCCTTGCGCCCAGACCCCGCAGCACAGTGTGATGCACAGAGCCAGCAGCATTGAAATTTCCCAGTTTTTTAAATAGCAATTTTTCATAAATATGTACCTCTCAACCTTATTGTCGGCTGAGAGGTACATATTTATACAGATATGTTAAAAATTATTTTCGCGTCCGATGGTATGACTTGTGAAAACCTCGTTACAGCTGCTTTTGAGCGTTTTGGCGGCGCTCTGAGCCTCGCTGTTCGAGGCAAAGAGTCCGTAGACCGCAGAGCCGCTGCCGCTCATCGCGGCACCCATTGCGCCGGCGTCGAGAAGCGCGTTTTTAATTTCCGACACTGTGCCGGAGGCGCGTCTGTCAAGGACATCCTCAAAGACGTTGTACATTCTTCGGGCAACGCCCCTGACATCGCCTGAGTGCAGAGAGGAGATGATCCCCGCCGTGTCAGGCTTGCAGCGGGATGTGCGGTGACCGATGCGCGAGAACAGCTCCGGCGTGGAGCAGCTGAAGTTGGGCATGCAGATGACAAGCGGCGTTTCGCGCAGGCCCGGCAGCTCTGTGAGCAGCTCGCCCCGGCCTTCGGCAAGTGCGGTTCCGCCCGCGACGCAAAAGGCGACATCGGAGCCGACTCCGGCGGCTATGCGCTCAAGCGCTGGCGCGGCCATGCCTGTGCCGAGCAGGAGGTTGAGCGCCCTGAGCACCGCCGCGGCATCCGAGGAGCCGCCGCCGAGTCCGGCGCAGACGGGAATGCGCTTCGTGATATTGATGTATACACCGGTGTCGATGCCCGTCGCCTCAAGAAACTTCTTCGCGGCTCGGACGGCGACATTTCGCTCATCGCGCGGGATGTAGCTCCGGTTTGTATCTGCCAGGAAAAAGCCCGGCTGACGCAGTTCAATATATATATCATCGCAGAGCGCAGCCGACTGCATGACCATGCGCATGTCATGAAAGCCGTCTGCTCTCTTATTGAGTACGTCGAGCGACAGGTTGAGCTTTGCCCGAGCCTTAACGGTCATACTCTTCATTTCTCAAATAGTGCGGGCATCAGCTTTATTCCATCGCTGAGGAAGGGGCCGGCTTCGCCATTTTTTTCGGAGTATGCAAGGCCGGAGCCGGGACTAAGCTCTCTGCTGTCGTATATGACGTAGGGCACGGGCGTTGAGCCGTGGGCGCCGTTTTTCATGAAGGTTCTGTGGTCTGAAAGAATGAGAACACGGAAATCCTCAGCATGCTCACGCAGTGTGCCGCAAAGCGGGCGCAAAACCCTCTCGGACAACTGCTCCACGCTGTAGATCTTGTGCGGCAGGTCGTTGTTGTGCGTTGCCTCGTCCGGACCTTCAAGGTGTACGGCGACGAAGTTGTGCCTTTTAAGAACGTCCAGAGCCGCGGCGGTTTTGGCCTCATAGTCTGTGTCCCACTCCGCGGTGGCGGTTGGCACACTGATTGCGTCAAGCCCGACAAGTCTCGCTATGCCGTGGCAGAGCGGCACGGCGGATACAACACCGCCGGTCGCGCCAAACGCATCGACAAAGCTCGGCAGGGGTGCGCCCTTGCCTTCCGCCCAGAACCAAATGCAGTTTGCGGGAAGTTTGCCCTCGGCGCGGCGCTTTGCGTTTATGGGATGGTTGTCCAAAAGCTCAAAGGATTTTTCGGTGAGGGCTCGAAGCAGCTTCGCGTTTTCGCAGCCGCCCGGGAGAATGTTCGTGATTTTTTCTTTCAGGTGATCATGCGGCGGCGTGAGGACAATGCCGTCGATATCAGCTTCTGCCTGAACCGCAAGGTGGCGGAAGCTGGAGCCGGGCAGAACGGATATATTAGCAGGCCCGGCGAGGGCGCTAAATTCCGGCTGTTCGAACAGCCAGGTCACAAGCTCGTCGGAGTCACTGCCCTCAATAGAGCCCGCGGAGTGAGAGATCATTATCTTTTCCGTAAAGTCCTCTGAATCGCCGCCCAGACAGACCATGTTGCAGCGATATGCTGCGCCGCCCTGGGGCATGACGCCGCCGGAGGCGGCAAGCTCCAACGGTGCTCTGCCGGAATAGCATTTGCGCGGATCGCAGCCGAAAATGGACATAATAGCGGTATCGCTGCCGGGGGCGAAGCCCTCGGGAATTGTTTGCACAAGACCCAAAACGCCCTTCGAGGACAGCTCGTCAAAAAACGGTTTCTTGCAGATTTCGAGCGGAGTTTGCCCGCCCAATTCCTCCAGGGGATCGTCTGCCATGCCGTCGCCAATTACAAGAATATACTTCATGCTTAGGTTCCTCCAATAACAATTATACAAGTATACCGCACTTCCGGATGTAATTAAAGTGTAATTTAAAACTAATACGCGAAAGAGGTAAAAATATGCAAACAAACATTTAAACCTTTAAATTAAGGCAGATTTATGTTATCTTGGATGATGAGACTTTATTTTCTACACACGCATTTCAAAAGGAGGCGAAGGCTGTGAGTTCGATAGAGGTTCTGAAAACCATAATTGAAGCCGACAGAGAACAGGAGCGGCGTGACAATAAAAGAAGGCTCGAGGACGAGGAAGAATTAGACTCCCTGCGCAGGATTTTGAACGCAGAGGAAGAGGCTGACCGAATTGCAATTGAGACTGCCGAATGGCGTGACGGGCTTAGGGCCCGGGTCGATGCCTCGAAGTCTGTGCTGCGCGAGCAGTCAAGGCAGAGCACCAGGGCCGCCATTGCCAAGGCTGACAAGGCTGAGGTGCAGCGTGCGGAGGCCAAAATAGCGGATTTAAATGCGGCGACTGAGAAAAAAAGACGCATCCTGGAGACTCGTTTTGAGCAATTGCACGATGAATACGTCGAGAGAATATTCAAGCTGGTGATTAACTGTGGCGATGAATAGCAGAAGTCTCCGCGCGCTGGATATAGCACTTGCCACAGAGTCTCGCGCCATGTATGCGCATATGCTCGGCGCCAAGGGTTGTCAGAAGGCGGGTGAGCTCGACTCAACCGACGAGCTCGTTGATATGCTCAGGCGCAGCCCCGCCTGGGACACCGCCATGCTGAGACTGCCGGCTGAAAATATTGACGATAGGCAGTTTGCCTATGCCCTGGACCACAGGCTCTATGAGGATCTTGAACGACTCTACCGCTCGGCCTTTGATGGGTCGAAGGAGTATCTGTCGTTCATGACGTTGGAGGTTGAAATTCAGTGTATACTGGCAGCTCTGCGCAGGCTGACATCGCCTGTTGTGCCGGAGCACGCGGTACCACTGCCGCCATTCATACATTTGCTGCCGGGTTATGATATCGACAAGCTCACCGAGGTCAAAAGCCTTGCGGACATACTTGAGATGGCATCAAAGGGTATATTCGGCGAAACCCTTCGTGCCCTGCAGCTCGACCCCAAAACGGGATTGCCGGTTTTTGCTGATGCCGCGCTGGAGCTTGAAAACCAGTTTTACAGGAAGCTCGGCGAATACCTCGATAACGTCTACAAGGGCTCGGCTAAAAAGGAGCTCATCGAGTCCATCGGTCTGCGCGCCGATATTCTGAATATATCATATGTTCTGCGCCTGAGACGCTTTAATACTCCGGTAGATATTGCAATGAAGCAGATGCTGCCTCTTCATGGGACTATTGGCCCGGAGGCGCAACGCCGCATTCTCATGGCCAAGAGCGATGATGAGGCGATAGCCGCAATTCGTCACACACGCGGCGGGAAGTGGATAGACAACACGTCCAATTTGCCGCCGGAGGAGCGTCTGCGTGAGGCAAAGCGCGCCTATTACCGTGAGGTAATGCACGGAACGCCGAATCTTGCCACGGTTGACGCTTTTTTAAGACTCAAGGAGGATGAAGCTGATGCTCTTAAACGTATTTTCGTTTCGCTCGAATACTCAATGCGTCCAAACAAAACATAAACTGAGAAATAGGAGGTTTGATAGTTGTCCACTGAAAAATTACTTAAAGTAGCCGTATCGGGACCTCTTGCCAAGCTTGATGAAGCGATACGCAGCCTTATACTTGATGGAGAGTTTCACCCCCTGGAGGCGTCGGAGCTGCTGGTGCAGCGCAGCAAGCTCTCCGTGCCGGAGTCCAATGACCCCTATCGCGCAGCGCTGGACGCAGCTGTTGCACTGCTGACCAAGCTGAAGCTTGAGCCGCAGTTCGTGGAGTTTCGCGATAAGGGCTACACCCTGGAGGACTGTTCGGAATACATAAGGGAAGCGTCAGCTGCCTGCACGAGAATTATTGCGCATCGGAATTCCGAGCTGAGTCTCGCCGCGGACGATCAGGATTTTGTGAATCTTCTGCAACCATATGCCGAGCTCACTGTTAACATCAGTGCGCTTACAGGAGTGCGCCGTCTCGACATGGGCTTTGCCAAGGTTGACGGCGAGGCTTGGCCCGCTCTTCGCCGCGATGCGGGCAAGGAAGATGGCATGATATTGCACCGCACGGGAGCTGACCTTGAAGATCAGGTGTTTTTTGCCTGGCTTGCGCTGCCACGCGTCTCTGATAAGCTCACGGATATTCTTATCGATTATGATGTTGAGCTTACGGCGATACCGCGTGGTGCAGACGGAGAAGTCGCACCCGCAGAGCTGCTTCCCAAGCTGAATGCGGAAATTAATGCCGCAGGTGAGCGTGCAGCCAAGCTGTCGGAGGAGCTTGAGGGACTCATAGCTGGGCTGCGGGATGAGCTGCTCTCAAGGTACTGCTGGCTCCGCTATATGAGCGAGGGCTATGCCCTGCGCAGCAAGACCGCGGTGGATTCCCGCCGTTTCCATCTGCTCGGCTGGGTGCCGGTAGCCAGCCGTGCCGAGATTGAAGAAAAATGTGTTCAGCTGGAGGGCGAATGCATCTTTGAAAAGCCGACCAGAGCAGACGTAAGCCATGTCCCGGTGAAGTTCCGCAGCGGATTCTTCACTAGGATTTTCGCGCCTTTTGTCGAGATGTATGGCTTCCCGATGTATGGTGAGTTCGATCCGAGAATATTTATGACTGTCAGCTACATGCTGCTGTTTGGCATGATGTTCGGAGATGTCGGACAGGGCGCGGTTCTGGTTTTGCTGGGGCTTTACATAGCTGTAAAAAAGAAAATGTGGCTCGGCAGAATACTGGCAGCCGTGGGCTGTTCAGCAATCGGCTTTGGCTTCGTCTATGGCAGTGTGTTTGGAAATGAACATATTTTGCCGGGCTTCAAGGTGCTGGAGGGCAACGGAGTTGTCAGCATATTGCTTATGACCGCCGGAGTCGGAGTTGTGATGATAATTTTCTGCGGTGTGCTGAATATAATTACCGGCTTCCGCCAGAACGACCTTAAAAAAGCAATTTTCTCCGCAAACGGCATTGTCGGCGTCACCTTCCTTGTGGGGCTGTTCGCCGGTGTTGTGGGAGATCTTGTGCTTGGCAAGAACATCATGAGTAACGATGCGTACTGGACGGTATTGGTGATTCTGCTTCTGTGCATCTGGCTGGGCGACTTGCTCACCTGGCTTTGCAGCGGCAGAAAGGGACACGGTCAAGGTGTCGGTATGATGATACTTGAGGGTTTCTTCGACCTGTTTGAGGCGTTCTTGTCCTGGTTGTCGAACTGTCTGAGTTTCCTGCGCGTCGGAACCTATGCCATATGTCACGCAATCATGATGCTTATAGTCTACACCCTGTCCAGCAATGCTGCGGGTGGCTATTCCATCATCGGTCTTGTAGCAGGAAATATTATTGTAATGGTAATCGAGGCTGTGCTGGTGTGCATACAGGTGCTTCGTCTGGAGTTCTACGAGCTCTTCGGCAGGTTCTACTCAGGCCGTGGCACGCCGTTTGAACCGGTTGAAGTTAACTATGCCGTGACAGCAACAGTAAATGTATAGAATTAAACTTATTATACGGAGGTCCTTATAATGCTGAAGATACTTTATCCCGCCCTTGCCGTACTGGCACTAATAGTAGTTCCGCTCGCTCTGGTTTATCGCCGGGCGAAGCAGGGCAAGAGCGTCAAAAAGCCGCTCTATGCGAATCTTGGTCTGTTTTTCACGATGTTCATTGTTTGCGCGGTCGTGTTTCTCAGTAACGGCGTTGCCGCTGCCAATGACGCCATGGATGTCGCCGCTGCCGGCGGCGGCACTGACTGGACGAAGGCCGCCGCTTACTTGTCCGCTGCTTTGGCGGTTGGACTGTCCGGAATCGGCTCTGCCAGCGCTGTTTCAAGCACAGCCTGCGCCGCAATCGGAGCTATGACAGAAAACGAGGGAACTTTCGGTAAGTCCCTGGTTTTCGTCGGCATGGCTGAGGGCATCGCCATCTATGGCCTGCTCATCGGCATAGTCATACTGCTGTTCTGATGCGGTATTTCTGCATTTCGGGCGACCCCGATGTGCTGACGGGTATGCGCCTGGCTGGAATCGAGGGCGTTCTCGCGATAGAATCGCGGGAGGTGGAGCAGGCGGTGGAGCGAGTGTTCGCCGATCCGGAGATTGCCATTTTGATGGTCACGGAGGGCTGCTATGCGCTGTGCCGCGAGCGGCTTAATGAGCTGAAGCTCTCTGCCGAACGGCCCTTGGTGAATGTCATAGCAGACAGCCGTGGGTCTAAGCGTGAACCGGACTCCATCACCCGACTGATAAACGAGGCGATAGGAGTGAAGATAGATGCTCAATTCTGAGGAAAAACTGTCCGCCATGGAGCATGAGATAATGGCCGATGTGCGTGCGGAGTCAGAGCAAATACATGCTGAGACTGACGCCGAGGAGAAAAGGCGGCTTGAAGAATATACGGAGCGTTTGCGCTCTGAGGCCGAAAACAAGCTGGCTACAGCGACGGCCAAGGCGCGCGTCCGTGAGGATAAGCGCATAACCGCAGCGTTTCATCATGGCCGTCGTGCCCTGCTGGAATATCGTGAGGATTGCGCTCAAAACGTGTTTGACGAGGTTCGGCGCCGGCTTATGTCCTACCCCGGGCAGAACGAATACGCCGACATTCTGTGCGGCTTGTTTCATCGCGCCCTTGCGGTTGTACCCGCGGCGCTTGAGGCCACGGTTTATCTGCGTGAGGCCGACATGAAGTATGCGACCCTGCTTGATAATGAGGCGAGAGATATGCGCCTGGAATTTGAGCCCGGCACGTTTACGCTTGGCGGACTCATGCTGGAATGCGCCGAGCAGAGGCGTCGCATTGATCTCAGCTTCGACTCCGCTCTTGAGGACATGAAGGGCAAATTCTCCGAGATAGCCGACTTTAGCATGGAGGGCACGGATGGATAACAAGAGCAATTATTATATAAAAGGTGTGAACGGCCCGGTTATAACCGTTTCCGGGGGCAGAACCCTGCCACGAATGAGTCTTGTATACGTGGGCGATCAGAAACTTTTCGGCGAGGTTGTATCCGCTGCCGGAGAGGACAGTGTCGTTCAGATATACGAGGACTCCGGCGGATTGAAGGCCGGAGAGCCGGTCTATCCGACCTATGAGCCGATGAGCCTTCAGCTCGGTCCGGGGCTGATGGGCGGAATATTTGACGGCATAGGCCGTCCTTTGACCCGCGTCGAGGAAATGAGCGGCGCTTTTATACAAAAGGGAATAAACCTCAGCAGTCTTGATCCTGAGCGCAAATGGCAGACGGAGATACTGGTGAAGGATGGCGAGGCCGCAAGACCGGGCATGATATTCGCCAGATGCCGTGAGAGCGAGGCGATTGAGCACCGCTCCATGATCCCTCCGGGTGTTTCCGGAGTGTTCCGCGATGTGAAGCCTTCCGGCGAGTATACGGTTGGCGAGACAATTGCATTTATCGAGAGCGAGCGCGGGAGGACCGTGCCCGTTTGCATTGCGCAGAGCTGGCCGCTCCGGACAGCCAGGCCCATTCTCGGCAGAAAGGGCATAGACAGACCGCTGATTACGGGTCAGCGCGTACTAGACACGCTGTTTCCGGTCGGCAAGGGCGGCTGTGCCGCGATTCCGGGGCCGTTTGGCGCGGGGAAGACTGTGGTGCAGCACCAGATCGCCAAGTGGTCGGATGCTGATATTGTTGTCTATCTCGGCTGCGGCGAGCGCGGCAACGAGATGACTCAGGTGCTTGATGAGTTCACGCGGCTGCGTGATCCCAATACGGGAAAAACGCTCATGGAGCGCACAATCCTGATCGCAAATACATCCAACATGCCAGTGGCGGCTCGTGAGGCGAGCGTGTATACAGGCATGACTATTGCTGAATATTACCGCGACATGGGCTACCATGTCGCGCTCATGGCAGACTCAACCTCACGCTGGGCGGAGGCGCTGCGCGAGATATCGGGCAGGCTTGAGGAAATGCCCGCGGAGGAGAGCTTCCCGGCCTATCTGCCCAGCCGTCTGGCGGGCTTTTACGAGCGCGCCGGATATGTGGACACTCTGGACGGCGACGAGGGCAGCGTAACCGTGATCGGCGCGGTTTCGCCGCAGGGCGGAGACTTTTCAGAGCCGGTTACGCAGAACACACAGCGCTTTGTCCGCTGCTTCTGGGCGCTGGATCGCAGCCTTGCCTATTCAAGGCATTTCCCGTCGATCAACTGGAACACATCATATACTGAGTATTTCAATGACCTGATCCCCTGGTATGATGAGAACTTTGGTGAGGATTTTACACAGCTGCGCCGCCGCATGCTGCGGCTTTTAGGCGAGAAGTCCCGTCTCATGGAGATTGTGAAGCTGATCGGTGCGGATATTCTGCCCGATGACCAGAGGCTTATAATTGAGACCGCACGCGTTGTCCGCGAGGGCTTTCTGCAGCAGAACGCCTTCCACGCTAAGGACACATATATGGAGCCGTCAGAGCAGATGGCGATGCTGCGCATAATACTCAAGTTCTATGACCGCGGCGGTGAGCTTGTGGAAAAAAATGTTCCGCTGCGTCTGCTCACCGACACAGGCATATGCTCCACGCTCATGAGAATGAAGTTTGACCTGGGCAGCGGCAAGACGGCAGAGGAGTATTTGGCGCTGATCGATAGCGCTGTTGACGAAATATTGAAGAAAAACGCCTGAGGAGGGGGATGCAATGCGAGTAGAATACACAGGACTCTCCGAGATAAGGGGATCGCTTATTGCGCTTGAGGGCGTGCGGGGCGTCTCGTATGACGAGATGGCGGAGATAAACCTTCCTGACGGTCGCCGCCGGGGCAGGGTCATACTCATAGACGGCGACCGCGTGGTGCTTGAGGTTTTCGAGGGCACTGCGGGAATTGACATGAAGACTGCCTGCACCCAGTTCACAGGCAAGCCAATAACGCTTCCGCTGTCGGATGAAATGCTGGGCCGGGTCTTCGACGGCACGGGTCGTCCGGCCGACGGCTTGTCAGAGGTTTATGCCGAGGAGCGCCGCAGCGTGAACGGAGCTGCGATAAATCCAGTATCAAGGGAATACCCCAAAAGCTGCATACTTACAGGTGTCAGCGCGATAGACTCAACATGTACACTGATAAGAGGCCAAAAGCTGCCCATATTTTCGGGCGCGGGCATGAGCCACAATGAGCTGGCAGCACAGATTGTCAGGCAGGCGCGTGTTTTTTCATCTGATAATGCTGAGCGTTTTGTAATAGTTTTCTGCGCCATGGGAATAAAAAACGACACGGCAGAGTTTTTCCGCCGCGATTTGACTGAATCCGGCGCATTGGGCCGCACGGTCATGTTTCTCAACATGGCCTCAGACCCCATCATTGAGAGAATCCTGGCCCCGCGCTGCGCCATGACCGCGGCTGAATACCTCGCCTTCGACGAGGGATACCATGTGCTTGTCGTAATGACGGACATGACATTCTACTGCGAGGCGCTGCGCGAGTTTTCAAGCTCTAAGGGTGAAATTCCCTCACGCAAGGGATACCCGAGCTATATGTACTCGGACCTTGCCTCGCTATACGAGCGGGCGGGCGTCATACGCGGCAAGCCCGGCAGCATAACGCTTATGCCGCTTCTAACCATGCCGGGTGACGATATATCCCATCCAATACCCGACCTGACCGGCTATATCACCGAGGGACAGATAATTTTAGCCAGGGATCTGGCGCAAAAGGATATATATCCGCCGGTTTCAATACTGCCGAGCCTGTCCCGACTTATGAAGGACGGCACGGGCGCAGGCTTCACGCGTGAGGATCATCAGGATCTTTCAAACCAGCTTTTCGCCTCGTATTCCGAGGTTGCCGGCGCTCGGAGCCTTGCGACGGTTATCGGAGAGGATGAGCTGTCGCCTGTTGACAAGCTGTATATGAAATTTGGCAATGAGTTTGAGCAGCGCTTTGTAAATCAGGGCGCATATGAGGACAGAAGCTTGGATGAAACCCTTGATCTCTGCTGGGAGCTTTTGAGCATTTTGCCGAGGTCTGTACTCACCAGAGTGTCGGACGAGACACTTGATAAACACTATAAAACTATAATTTGACAGGTATCCGGAGGTGAGCAAGGTGGCTCAGCAAGCCCCGACAAAGGGAAATCTTACGGCGACCAAACACTCTCGTGAGCTGGCTGAGACCGGCTACGAGCTGATGGATCGCAAGCGAAACATACTCATACGCGAGCTTATGGCGCTTATGGGCGAGGCGGAGGAGCTCCAGTCACAGATTGACGGAACTTTCGCGCAGGCCTATGGCGCAATGCGGCTTGCGGAGATATCCATGGGCGGCAGCGCCCAAACGGGCGCAAACGGTGTGCCTATAGACGACAGCGTGGCACTGCGATTTCGCAGTGTGATGGGCGTTGAACTTCCGAGCGTGACTGCTGATGATTTGGAGCCTGAAGGGCCGCCATATGGTCTCGCATTCACTACCTCTGACCTGGATATTGCATATTTTAAATTTGCAGAGGTAAAGCGACTGGTCGGACGGATGGCGCAGACGGAAAACTCAATTTATCGTCTGGCGTATGTAATAAAAAAAGCTCAGAAGCGCGCTAACGCACTTAAAAACATTGTAATTCCCGGTCTTGACAGTGAGATAGCACGGATTTCCGAAGTGCTTGAGGAGAAAGAGCGCGAGGAATTCGCCCGCTTAAAGGTCGTGAAGACTAAGCGTGCCAAATAATTAGAGGGAAGAAGAGATGAAATGAAAAAAACCATTGCAATGGTCCTTGCGGTACTGATGATTGTCGGTCTTTCTGCCTGCGGCTCGTTCGAGTCTGCCATGGTGAAGGCTGCCAGGCAACTGGAAAAGGTAAACAGCGCACATACAGACATGACCATGGATGTGGCAATGAAGGTCTCTGCTTCGGGTGCGTCTGTTGACATGAATATGAAAATGAGCATGTCGATTGATACAATCAACGATCCGCGGCAGAGCAAGGCCGAGACCACAACCGAGTTTATGGGCATGTCAATTCCCATGCAGGTTTATATTGAGCAGAATGGCGAAACTTATGATGTGTATGTGAGCTCCGACTCCGGTGTGACATGGCAGGCTCAGGCCGATGTGCCCGAGGAGGATGTGGCACAGTACGAGTTTGTCGATAGCATCAGCTTCTATCTCGAGTGTGCCGCTTCGTTTAAAAAGACAGGCGAGGAGGAAGTGAACGGGGCCACTGCAACGCGTTACGACGGGGTTATCTCCGGCGAAAACGTGAAAAAGGCTCTTGAAATGTCGGGCTCCGCCGATCAAATGGCCCTGCTTCTGGGCGAGGATGGGGATATAGGCGATGTTGGGGAGCTTCCCTTGTCCATTTGGCTGGATAAGACTTCCGGACTTCCCGTAAGGTACGATATGGATATGACAGCTGTTATGCAGAGCATGATTTCCTCAATGCCTCAGGACGAGAACATGACGATGGAGGTAAGCCGTGTGACCTTATCAGTTGTGATGTCAAACTATAACGGCATTTCGGAGATCGTGATTCCGAGTGGCGTCGGGGCCGCGTAATTCAAAAGAAATAGAAATGCGATGATCCGCCGGTCACGTGGCCGGCGGATTTTTTATGGAGGGTGAAGCAGTGGCGAAGAGATATGGCTCGGGTCGTGGTAAAAAAGGCAGCCTTCTGGGTACGGCGCTGTTTGCGCTGGCGCTTCTGGTTTTGTATCTGGGCTCCTCGCTGGGGCTCTTTGACTGGGGCGACAAGGGCCCGGAGATAACAGGCAGCCCGGCACCTGACACATATGTCGGGCTTGAGGTACATTACATAGACGTGGGTCAGGGCGATTCCACACTTATAATTTGTGACGGCGAGGCCATGCTGATTGATGCGGGAATAGTCAGCGCGGGCAAGACGGTTGTGGATTATTTGGAAAATTATGGTGTGAACGCACTGAGCTATGTCATCTGCACTCATGCGCACGCGGATCATTGCGGCGGTCTGGATGATGTTATCGAGGCCTTCCCGGTGGAGACGCTGTTCGCGCCGTATACCGATTTTGACGCATCGGGAACCTTCACATCATTTGAGGATGCAGCGGCGGATATAGGCCTGTATATCACGGTTCCGGCTCTCGGCAGCCGTTTTACCCTGGGGGGAGCTGTGTTCACCTTTATCGGGCCGCTGGGAGATTACAGCGATGTAAACGACACAAGTCTCGTGACTTATCTGGAGTACGGGGAAACAAGCTTTCTTTTCATGGGTGACGCGGGCATCGGCGCCCTGCTGGATTCTGCGACGATCGGCGGGTTTTCACTTGACTGCGATGTTCTAACTCTGGGTCATCACGGCAGCCGAACCTCTACCGATGCGCAAATTCTCGATTTGACGACGCCGAGCCTCGCCGTGGCCTCCTGCGGCTTTAACAACTCCTACGGTCATCCGCATGTTGAGGTTCTGAATTTGCTGGTGGAGCGCTCAATCCCGCTCTATCGAACTGATGAGCGCAGCAGCTTTGTCATCAGCAGTGATGGCGAAAGAATTTACGCTCCATAAACCAGAAAATTTTGAGCAATAGTCCTGCTTTACGAAAAAGTAACAAGATGTAGTGGTATATGTCCTTGACAGAAGGACAAAATGGTGGTATTATTACAAAATTCAAAGGCTTTGACGGAGACGGAAAGCATGCGACGCGGTACAGAGAGGCTGCATTAAGCTGAAAGGCGGCCCGGGCGTCCGGTTATTCCCACCACTCCTGAGCCTGTGCACTGAAAACCAGTAGGTGCGCACGATTGGCGTCCGTTACAGCGCTACAGAGTTAAACTCAGGGTGGAACCGTGCATAACAATGCACCCCTGTGCCGATCATATGGCGCAGGGGTGCTTTTTATTTTTGAGGAGGACCTGAACATGGACGAGAAGAAGTATACATTTGAAAACAAAGAATACCGCGACACATACCGGCATACCTCCAGCCACATTCTGGCTCAGGCTGTGAAGCGCCTGTATCCGGACACCAAGCTTGCAATCGGCCCGGCAATTGAGGACGGGTTTTACTATGATCTGGATTCTGAGACAGTATTTACCCCCGAAATCCTTGAAAAAATTGAGAATGAAATGCGCAAAATATGCAAGGAGAAGCTGCCGCTGGAGCGCTTTGAGCTGCCGCGGGACGAGGCTCTTGCGCTTATGCGCGAGATGGATGAACCTTATAAGGTCGAGCTAATCGAGGATCTGCCTGAGGATGCGGCGATCAGCTTCTATAAGCAGGGCGAGTTTACCGACCTTTGCGCAGGCCCCCACGTGAACAGCACCGGTCGCATAAAGGGCAACGCCTTGAAGCTCATGAACTGCACGGGCGCATATTGGCGCGGCGACTCCGACCGCAAGATGCTCCAGCGCATTTACGGCACATCTTTCATGAAAAAAGATGAGCTGGATGCCTATTTGCACCGTCTTGAGGAAGCAAAAAAGCGCGACCACCGCAAGCTCGGCAAGGAGCTTGGCCTGTTCATGTTCGCCGAGGAAGGCCCCGGCTTCCCCTTCTTCCTGCCGAAGGGCATGATCCTCAAAAAGCAGCTCATCGAGTACTGGCGCGAGGTTCATAAGCGCTACGGATATGTGGAAATTTCCACGCCAATCATCCTCAATCAGGATCTGTGGCATCGCAGCGGACACTGGGATCACTACAAGGACAACATGTACACCACGCTGATAGATGGCGGGGACTATGCGGTCAAGCCCATGAACTGCCCGGGCGGGATGCTGGTTTATAAATCTGAACCACACTCCTATCGTGACCTGCCGTTGCGCGCCGGCGAGCTTGGACTTGTGCACAGACACGAGCTTTCGGGCGCTCTGCACGGCCTGTTCCGCGTGCGCTGCTTCACGCAGGACGATGCACATATTTTCATGACCAGGGAACAAATCAAAGACGAGATCGTCGGAGTTACAAGTCTCTTTGACGAGGTATACTCGAAGTTTGGCCTGAAGTATACAATAGAATTGTCCACCATGCCTGAGGACCACATGGGCGCGCTGGAGGATTGGGAGATGGCCACGAATGCGCTGAAGGAGGCCATGGACTCACTC
>CAZHUG010000035.1:0-23038 GCA_964535405.1 uncultured Oscillospiraceae bacterium
CGGATAATTAATTTATAGTTGTGGGTAACACGAATAAATAATAAGCAAACAAAGGGATAGGAGAGAATTATATTGAGTGTTGGAATAAGTATCAGGCACGCCTTGAAAAAGTATGGCGAAAATACAATTATACCTGATTTGAGCCTGGATGTGGGTGAGGGTGAGTTTTTTACCCTTCTGGGACCTTCGGGCTGCGGAAAGACGACCCTGCTGCGCATGATTGCCGGCTTCAACAGCATAGAGGGCGGCGATTTCATGTTCAACGACAAGCGCATCAACGACCTCGACCCCTCAAAGCGCAAGATAGGCATGGTTTTCCAGAACTACGCGATCTTCCCCCACTATACTGTCAGGAAGAATGTTGAGTTCGGCCTGAAGAACAAGCATATGGCCAAGGAAGATATCAAGGCTCGTGCTGATGAGTTTTTGAAGCTCATGCAGATTGACCAGCTTGCCGAGCGCATGCCCGACCGCCTGTCAGGCGGACAGCAGCAGCGTGTGGCTCTTGCCAGAGCTCTGTGCATACAGCCTGATGTTCTTCTCATGGATGAGCCCTTGTCGAACCTCGATGCCAAGCTGAGGGTGGAGATGCGGACGGTCATCAAGCGCATCCAGAACGAGGTTGGCATCACCTGCGTGTACGTTACGCACGATCAGGAGGAGGCAATGGCGGTATCCGACCGCATCGCCGTCATGAACGGCGGCGATATCCAGCACGTCGGAACACCCAAGAGCATCTATCAGCGTCCGGCAAACCTCTTCGTCGCCACCTTCATCGGGCGCACAAACGTGCTTGATGGCAAGCTGACGGTTGAAAACGGGAAGACGATGCTGAGTCTGGGCAACAATTTTGTGACCGAGCTGAACACCGTTGTCCCGGACCATCAGAAGACTCAGGATGTCATTGTCAGTGTGCGGCCTGAGGAGTTTCTGCTCAATGCCGACAGCGATGCCGACGGCATCAAGGGCGTGGTCAGGGACGCGGTATTCCTCGGACTTAACACACATTATTTTGTTGAGCTGGAGACGGGCGAGAGCGTTGAGATAATAAAGGAGTCGACAATCGGGGAGAACCTTGCCGGCGGCGCCAAAATCTCACTGAATGTAAATACTGATAAGGTCAACGTGTTTTTGGCGGACGGCTCAGAAAATATTCTGACAGGTGTCTGCAATGACCAGATTAAGTAAGCGGCCGGAGGGATGATATGGTAAAGCCTAAGAAATTTGAAATCTGGACCGTAATGACCTTTGTACTGCTCGGGCTGTTTATCTTGATACTGCTGTATCCGCTATACGGCATACTCAAGCAATCAGTGATTGCGTCGGATGGCAGCTTTTCATTTGAGCAGTTTCAGAAGTTCTTTAGGGGATCCTATTATACGAAAACTGTCGCAAACAGCTTTAAGGTCACGCTCGCTGTGACTGCGACCACGCTGATTCTTGGAATTCCGCTGTCGTACTTCTACAGCTTCTATAAGCTGCGCGGGGCGAGAATTATCTTTGTTGTCAGCATCCTGTGCTGCATGTCCGCGCCCTTCATCGGCGCATACGCATGGATTATGCTCTGCGGCCGCTCCGGCATAGTGACGACCTTTCTGCAGAGTGTATTCGGGATTAAAATAGGGAGTATCTACGGTTTTTCCGGCATCATGCTGGTTCAGAGCCTGAAGCTGTTCCCGCTGGTCTTCATTTACATGAACGGTGCATTCAAAAACATCGACAACTCCCTTATGGAGGCAGCTGCGAACATGGGCTGCACGGGCATAAAGCGCTTTTTCAAGATTGTCATGCAGCTGTCCATGCCGACGGTTTTGGCGTCTGCACTGATCGTATTTATGCGTGCCTTTGCTGACTTCGGCACACCGCTGCTCATAGGTGAGGGCTACCGAACCTTCCCGGTTGAGATATACAGCCAGTATCTGGGCGAGAACGGCAGAGACTATAACTTCGCCGCGGCAATCTCCGTTGTTGCCATCGCGGTGACGGCGCTGGTGTTCTTCATCCAGAAATTTGCGACCAGCAAGTTTAAGTTCTCCATAAACGCCCTGCATCCGATCGAGAAAAAAAAGGCCAAAGGCATTGCCGGCGTTCTGATGCACGTGTACGCATATCTGCTCATTATCGTCGGCTTCGCGCCGAACCTTTACGTTGTTTATCTCTCCTTCCGCAACAGCTCGGGAGCTGTGTTTAAGGAGGGCTATACATTGGCAAACTACGCAAAAGCCGGTGAGAAGCTGCTGGGACGTTCAATCCAGAACACGCTGGTTTTGGGCATTTCGGCGCTTGCAATAATCATTTTGCTTGCAATAATCATTGCATATCTGGTGGTTCGCAGACCCAATCCGTTAAACCACGCGATTGATACGATGACAATGCTCCCGTACATAATGCCCGGCGCTGTTGTCGGTATCGCGCTGGTTCTTGCCTTCGGAAAGCAGCCGTTTGCTCTCACGGGAACGATGCTCATCATGGTTATTAACCTTGTGATCAGGCAAATGCCATATACCATACGTTCCGCGACTGCCCGTCTGATGCAGATACCGCCGAGTATTGAGGAAGCCGCGATGAGTCTCGGCGCGTCAAAGATCAAGACCTTCGTGCGCATAACCGTGCCCATGATGTCCAACGGCATCATATCCGGTGCCATACTCAGCTGGGTTTCCATTGTAACAGAGCTGTCCGGCTCCATCATACTGTATAACAACAAGACGATAACCCTCACAATGTCCACATATGTGGCAATCAACCGCGGCAACTATGGACTCGCCTGCGCGTTTGCGGCGATCCTGACGCTGCTGACAATTGTATCGCTAGTCGTCTATATGCGTGTGAGCAAAACCGAGGACATACAGCTGTAAACGTCACGCGACTATCAAAGCCCTTAAAACGGTTTTAGTTGATCGTTTGGGAATATAAAAATTAAGAGGAGACTAAAAATGAAAAAACTACTTGCATTGCTTTTGGCTTTGACCATGGTTCTTGGCATGGCAGCCTGCGGCACCCCGTCCACCCCCACTCCTGAACCCAGCGGCGAGCCCTCCGGCGAACCCAGTGGCGAGCCCGGCGGCGACGATGTCGATCTCGGCACTGAGCTGATTCTCTACAGCACAATGACCGAGGATGACCTTGATGCGCTGCTCACAGGCTTCGCCAAGGTTTATCCCGAGATCAAGGTCGAAGTCGTTTCCGGAACCATCGGTGAGACCACAGCGCGCATCGCAGCTGAGGTCGATGATCCCCAGGGCGACCTGGTTTGGGGCGGCCTGGCCGACTCCGACGGAATGCAGTATGCCGACCTGTTCGAGCAGTGGGTATCTGCAGAGTCTGATAATGCTATCGAAGGCTATTCAACTCCCAACGGCATCTACTCCATGGACCATCTGTCCACCGTCGTGTTCTGCGTCAACACCGACCTTGAGGCAGAGCTGGGTCTTGAGATCAACAGCTACGAGGACCTTCTGGATGCCAAGCTGAAGGGTCAGGTTCTGCTGGCTAACCCCAACACCTCCTCCTCCGCCTGGAACAACCTGAGCAACATCATGGCAGTATTCGGCACCGACAGCGACGAGAGCTGGAGCTACATTGAGAGCCTTATGCCCAACCTGATCATCACCGACTCCTCCTCCGCCTGCTTCAAGTCCGTTCAGCAGGGCGAGTATGTCGTCGGCCTGACCTATGAGGACGGCGTGTCCAAGCTTCTTCAGGACGGCGCTGACAACATCCGCATGGTATATCCCAGCGACGGCGTTTCCGCTTCCGCCTTTGGCTGCGCAGTCATCAAGGATGCCAAGCATTCCGAAGCTGCAAAGGCCATGATCGACTGGATCTGCTCTGTCGAGGGTTCCACCTACATAGCTGAGTACCTGCAGACCCTTCGCATGACCAACAAGGACACTGTTTATGGCGACGAGAGCTGGCTGCCTGCAACAGAGGATCTCAAGTGGGTCAACCGTGACGTCACTTATCTGACCGAGAACAAAGCTGCAATACTTGAGCACTGGAACGAGCTCATTGCATCTATCCAGGGATAATTCCTGATAAAGCAGGGAGAAGATCGCCTTGCGGTCTTCTCCCTATTTATGACCAATTTCAAGGAGGTGCAGCTATGATCACAGCAATAACGCTAAATCCATGTATAGATCGCACAGTTTGGCTGGAAAAATTTGAGCAAGGTGCACACAATCGCGCCGTTTCAACACACTGCGATGTTTCCGGCAAGGGGATCAATGTCAACATAGTTTTACAGCATCTTGGAATCGAAACCAGCTGCTTGAGCCTGCTGCATTCCGACGGGGGAGCCGCTGTGCAGGAGCTGATGGACAGCCTTAACATCCCGTTTGTGGGGGTCAAGGTTCCGGGCTCGCTTCGGATAAATTTAAAACTGACTGAAACAGGAAACGGCCGCATGACCGAGATCAATGAGGGCGGCAGTGCCGTGGATGAGCACACGACAGGGCGCGTAATGCGCGGTCTGGACGAGCTGTTGCCACATACCGACATACTGGTTGCAAGCGGAAGCGTGCCGCCCGGCTTTCCTGATGATATATACGCAAACATGGTGGAGCGGGCAAGGGAGCACAATGTACGCACGCTGCTCGACTGCGCCGACCTGCTCTTGCGCAAGGGACTTGCCTCAAGACCATGGGCGGTCAAGCCCAATAAATACGAGCTGGAGCGGCTCAGCGGCCGCACAATTGGCTCACTCGAGCAGGCGGCGAGCCTGTCGGGGGAGCTTAGCTCTGCGGGGGTGGAGATCGTCTGCCTGTCGCTTGGCAAGGACGGCGCCATGCTCACGGCACAGAACGAAACGTGGTTTTCTCCGGGACTCGATATAGAAGTCAGGGGTGTGCAGGGAGCCGGGGATTCAATGGTCGCGGGTCTTTGCGCCGCGGCAGTGCGCGGGCTTGGACTGCCGGATATGCTGAAGTATGGAGTTGCAGCCGCACACGCCTCACTGCTGCGTGAGGGGACACTGCTGTGCGAGCGGGAATGCTTCGAGCAGCTGCTCGGAGAAATCACTGTCCAAAAAATACTATAAGGAGGTGCTGGAGTATGCCGTTAGTCAGCACAAGGGAGCTGCTTTATTCCGCCATGAGAGAGGGCTATGGCGTGCCTGCGTTCAATGCGGAGAATATGGAGATGGTGCTTGCCATCGTGGAGGCCGCCGAGGAGGAGCGCTCTCCGGTGATCATACAGACCACGCCGTCCACCATCCGCTATGCAGGTTGTGACATGTATTTTGCAAACGTTTGGGCCGCGGCGGAGCGTGCGAGCGTTCCGGTGGCGATGCATCTGGATCACGGTGACAGCTTCCAGCTTGCGATGCGCGCCCTGCGCAGTGGGTATACCTCCATCATGATCGATGGCTCGGCGCTGCCGTTTGATGAGAATGTTGCACTGAGCCGGCGCGTGGCAGAGGCCTGCCATGCCTGCTCAGTTCCGGTTGAGGCCGAGCTTGGCAGGGTTGGCGGGAAGGAAGACGGCATTCAGGGCGAGGACAATAATTACACAGATCCCGCGCAGGCGGCGCAGTTCGTGGAGCTGACCGGCGTGGATTTTCTGGCCGTGGGGATTGGGACCGCGCATGGCGTATATAAGGGCGAGCCAAAGCTCGACCTGGACAAGCTGTCGCAGATTCGCGCTGCGGTGGAAATACCGCTTGTGATACACGGGACCTCGGGCATAGCCGCCGATGTGGTGAGGGAGTTAATTTCCCGGGGAATCAGCAAGGTGAACTATGCCACAGACCTCCGGATAGCCTATACAAGAGGCGTGCGCGCCGTGCTGGACAGTGACAAGTCGCTGTTTGACCCCAAGAAATACGGCATGGGGGGCAGACGTGAGGTGTTTGACTGCGCGCGGGGCTGCATCCGCCTTTGCGGAAGCCATAACAGAGCCTGATGCAGGGCACGTTTTATGAAGTAAGGAGTGAGTATTGACAGTGAAAATGTATGATAGTCCTCAAGCACTTGAGATGTATTTGAATGAGCCGCTTGAATGCAGCTGCGGAAGGACGCATTTTGCGCCAATCAAGGCAGTACGTATCGGTTCGGACGTGCTCAATGAGCTTCCGGAGTATGTCAGAAAATATGGATATTCGCATCCGCTCATAGTGAGCGACAGCATTACATATAAAATCGCGGGCAAGCGCTGCGCCGAGCTTCTTGCCGGGGCCGGAATAGAGGCGCTGTCCCATCAGATTACGCATCTGGGCTTCGATGAGGCCACTCTGGGCGAGCTGATAGTGAACATTCCGCTTGACTGCGACGTGATTATCGCGGTAGGCACAGGCTCGATCAGCGATATTATCAGATATCTCAGCTACAAGCTCCATCTGCCGTGCATAACGGTCGCCACAGCCGCGCCCATGGATGGCTTTGCCGCCAGCATCGGCATCCTGAATGTCAATAATCTCAAGGCGACTATGCAGGCGCACACCTCCGAGCTCATTTTTGGAGAAACCGGCATCCTGCAAAGCGCGCCCTACAATATGATTGTTGCGGGGCTGGGAGATTTGCTGGGGAAGCTCAGCTGCCTGAACGACTGGAAGCTCTCGCACATTATAAATGGCGAGCATTACTGTGAGAAGATCGCACAGCTTGTTGAGGGCTGTGTACGCAGTGTGCTGCGGGATGCTTCGCGTGTACGCGACAGAGACGCTGTGGTCGTTGAGCGCATCATGAGCGGTCTTGTGCTGTCCGGTGTCGCGATAAGCCTTTATGGGGACTCGCGGCCCGCCTCCGGAAGCGAGCACCACATGTCCCACTATTGGGAGACGATCATGGAGCAGCAGGGAAAAAGCCACGCGATGCACGGAATTCAGGTGGCTGTCGGCACGGTTCTGATGCTGATGCTACAGGAGGAAATTTTAAAGACCGACATTGACTTCGACGCGGCAAGACGCGCCGCGCTCGCATATGACCGCGCCGGCTGGGAAGGAAAAATTCGCAGCGTTTATGGCTCTGCCGCCCAAGAGGTCATAGATATGGAGGATCATGCCGATAAAAATGGTACCCAAAACCGTCTCAAGCGCATCGATGTGATGCAGCAGCGCTGGGGAGAAATTACAGCACAGCTGGAGACACTGCCCGCATCAGAAGAGCTTGTCAGCCAGCTTCGGAGCATAGGCTGCGCCTGCACTCCCGGGGAAATTGAGATTGATGATGCGCTTTTAAAGAATACATTTATGTACTGCAAGGAGATAAGACCGCGCTATACTGCCCTGCAGATGGCGTATGATCTGGAGATATTAGACAGCCTTTCGGATAGAGTGATCGCAAGACTTAAGACAATGAGCTGAGACAGGCCGGAGTGGGCAGAGGAGAGAGCTGCCCACTCCGGAGCCGACGCGCCTGAAATTAACCTGCGCCTAATCTTGTGTCCGCGTGGAAAGCCACGATTGAAATAAGGGATCTCAAATTGAAAGGAGAGCAGTATGTTCGCAAAGACAAAGAAATTGATGGCACTTGTTCTTGTGTTTTGCCTGTTTTCAGGCATGCTGAGTGCAGTAGGAAACGCCGCATTTGAAGAAGTGGACTCGTCGAGTGAGGCAAACTCACAAGAGGAGACTGTGGAAGAGAAGATTGAGCGGATAAAGGACTCGGTTTATGGAGGCGCGTGGGCGACGTCCCACTGTCAGGGCGTTGCAATTGACGATGCTCTGGAGTACATCTATTTTTCGTTTACAACCAAGCTTGTGAAGTGCTCGCTTGAAACAGGAGCGATTGTAGCAACGGTTGCAGGCTGGTCAGGACATCTCGGAGACATGTGCTATTATGACGGCCGTGTCTATGGCTCTCTGGAATACAAAAACCCGAATAACGCTTTTTATATCGCGGCATTCGACTGCGACAAGATAACAGAAATGGACATGGATGCAAGCGAGTGCATGACCAGCATGTACCTGGATGTGGTTCATGACGACTATGTGAACACCGTGGTCGAGGGCGGCTCCATTGCTGAGAGCACTTCAGCAAACGGACATGCATATGGCTGTTCGGGCATTGACGGCGTCGCTTTTGGCAAGGTCCCCGGCTCAGACAGCGACGAAATGAAGCTGATGGTTATGTATGGTGTGTTCAGAGGAGATGGGCGCAGCGACAACGACTATCAAGTAATGTTGCAGTATGACCTTGAATCCTTCCTGGAGGATGACGGAAACGGTTGGACGAAGTTCAAGGATGGGGTCAGTGATGTGCTCAACCAGACTCACTTTCACACTACAGGACCTATCCATGAGACTCGATATTTCATCTATACAGGAAACACCAACTATGGTGTTCAGAACCTGTGCTATGACAAGGAGAGCGGAAACTATCTCCTGGCAGTGTACAAAGGCTCCAAGAGCAGTTTCCCGAACTACGGCCTGTACTATGTGGACGGCCTTGTAGCTCCGCACTATGAGACCTTGAAGCTGGGTGACCGTCAGGGAAATTACGCGGATATGAGCTATGCGGGTGTGACCCGGGAGGGACAGTCCATAGCGGACGGCGGAAAAATACCAATGAACGAGGGCTGGGTGCTCGATCTGGCGAAGATCGGCGTTTTGCATGAGGCATCCGGCGTTTACGGCACCGCTGCCGTGGGCGGCATGGACACCGGTATAGAGCATATTGCGGGCGATTATTTCTACATCGTGCCTTCATCCGGTTCGGGCGGACTGCAAACCGCAACTGCGACCATGTTTATGCTTGACAGAAGCGATCACAGCTGGAGCAGGAAACTCTCGGGCGGCAAGGCGGAGGCCATCCTCCGCTACAGCATGGATGCTGCGGATATTTACACCGATGACCAGGGCAATACCCGCATGAAGGACTCTGAGGGCAGCGGCTACGATGCATGCATTTCCGGAACTATCGCAACGGCTGACATTGGCGGCGCGGCAAACTCGGCGCTTGCCTTCAACGCCTATAACTACCCCGCCCAAATGGACAGGCTCTATCTGGATGCGGACGCCATAGGATACGTAAACAATAAGATCACCTCCAGCTATTCCTGCAGCTTCTGGAGCAGGATGGCTTTCGGTGCAAATACAGACGGAAACTTTGACCCTTTCATAGGCTTTTACCGTTCAGACGGAACCTATGCCGGCGTGTTTGAGAGCCGCTGGCGCAACAAGATGAAGTTTGTGGTAAACGGCATAGGCAGTGCGGGCGCCGGAAGCCCCGGGGATGATGGCTCGTATTTTAGGAATCTGAATACCAATGAGGATCTTATCTTTAGTGACGAAGGCTGGCATTTATACACAGTGACCGAGTCCGACGGCTATGGCGCTCTGTATATGGACGGTAAGCCGGCAGGAACCTACACTGTCGCCGCCAATCACCTACTCACCGACCCGATCACACACTTTGAGGTTGGCGGCGGTCTCGCAAAGCTGTGGTATGACCGCAACAACCGCGGTCGTCTCATCGGCGCGGTGGACGACATAACCATCTACTCCGGAGCTTTGACTGCCGACGAGGTAGCGGCATTGTACGACAGCGGGCCCACGGGCGCTGCGGCGGCATCCGCCGACGGCGCGGCAGAGTTCGATTTGGCAAAGCCGGAAGATCAGAACATCATCATTGGCCTGCGCAGCAGCGTGAACGTGCTTGAGGGCATCGAAGGACTCAGCGAGGGCGCGGACTTCACTATAGCTCCAAACGGCGCGGATGAGAGCAGCCGTGTTCTCACGCTCAAGAAGGAGTATTTGAGCACACTGGCCCAGGGTGAGCACAAGCTGAGGGCTAAATTCTACAGCTCAGAGGATCTGGAAATAACAGTATCCGTGAGTGACAGCACAAACGAATTTGAGCCGCTGTATCCAAGCTTCGATCTCTATGAGGACAAGAGCGCGGATTTGACGGTTGTCGCGGCTAAGGCAGTCTCCGGCGTCGCCGGTCTGACGGCAGGGGACGTGACGATAAGCGGCGGGAGCATCGTCTTTTCCAATGTCTTCCTGTCAAAGAAGAGCTGTGGAATCTATCCGCTGACCGTGAGCTTTGCCGATGGCACTTCCTCTGTCTTGAAGCTGACGATTACTAATACTGACCCCGATAATCCCCTTGCTGTTTTACACTATACCATGAGCAAAAACGACATAGACGGAAGCGTCGTCAGGGACAGCAGCGCCTATGGCGTTAATGCCTATACAAGTACAAATGCCACTGCCGCCAGCCACAACGGCGTGAAAAACAGCGCGCTTGTATTTAACGGCTACGATTATATTGACGTAGATTACGTTACGCTCGGCAAAGCGGAGACACAGTGGCTGAATTCCATGATTAAAAAGGGCTATACCATAAACTTCTGGGCAAATGCCAGCGCAGAGAACGGCGGGGTCATGTCCATGCTCGGCCTCTATGCCGAGGACGGACGCCCGCTGGGCGTCGTCGAAGAATTTGATGACAGTGGCATTGATGACCGCGTATCTGACGGCAAGATTCCCCTGCAGCTTGACATCGCGGAAAACAGCAGCAGTCATTTCGCCGCCAAAGCGGACGAATCGGTGATGTCTACGGCTGGGTGGTATATGATCAGCGCCACCTATGACGCCGCGTCAAAAGAAAGCGCAATTTACGTCAACGGCGTTCTGCGGGAAAAGGTCACAGACGTCAATGCCGAGGTCATAGGCAAGATTGAGGCCTTCCGCATCGGCACACAGTACAAGAAGTATTACAGCTCCGGAGGGGACAGAGACTGGAGCACCAGAGGCGGCTTCAAGGGCGGCATAGACGAGGTCTCGCTCTACAACACTGCTCTTTCTGAGGAGCAGGTGAGTGCGCTCTATGGCAAGGGCCCGACAACTCCGGCTGAGTCAACAAAGCCCATCGTCCACTATACAATGGATGCCGACACACTCAATGGCGACGGCAGCGTTACAGACTCCTCCGCTTATGGAAACGACGGCTTTTATCAGAACCTGAGCGTGGTTCCCGGCGCAGACGGACTTTCCGGCGGCGCTCTGCACTTTGACGGAGATGCTGCCCAGCTGTCCAGGCTCTGGATGGGTCAAAAAGGCATTGATTTTCTCAACGAGAGCGTTGACAAACAGATTACCTTGAGCTTCTGGTTTAAGTCCGACAGCGCGGACGTCAATGAGACGTACAGCGGATACTGGACGCCTATTGCCGGAATTTATACTAGTAAAACCTCCAACGGCGCGCCTGGACGCTACATGCTCGTGGCGGAATTCCGCTCACCCAATCTGGTCATGGAGGTCAATAACTATCCCAGCACGGCATGGCCTACCGACATTAGAACTATCTCCGACACAAATGTCTCCGATGGAAACTGGCATTATATCGTCATGACCATTGATGGAGAAAAAACGGAGACGGTGGGAGTCGCTCAGTCACAGTACCGACGCCTGTATATTGACGGCAGGGCCTGCAGCAATGATCGCGCGGCATATCTGGACAGCGACCTGCTTGGCTTTATTGAGAGCTTTGAGATAGGCGGAGAGCCATATAAGTGCTGGTCTGATACCAACGTCCGCGGTCGCGTGAGCGGCGCTGTTGACGATGTGAAGATTCACGACGTTCCCTTCACTGATGCCGACGTCGCGCGTGAATACAAAAAGGGCGTAACAACCGTGAGCGACGCGCTATATCTTGAAACTACAAAATATTCTGTGGATCTGGCAAATCCCGAGGATGTGGAAATTGAGGTTCGGAACGCACAGAACCTGACATCAATAAGCGGCCTGGATGCGTCACAACATTCCTTCGACGGCACAACAGTGACCATAAAGGCGTCGGTGTTTGATGCGGCGGGTGAGTATAATTACAGCCTCAACTTCCTCAACGGCTCAAAGATCGTCAGGGTGTCGGCAGTGGATAACAGAGTGTATTTTGAGCCCGCCTGTGTAGTATATGATAAATCGAATTCCGCTGATGTGAGCTTCAAGGCTTTGTTCACAGACGCAGTCGTCAAGCTGAGCGGGGAGGAAATCACGGAAAGCGACTACACAATACAGGGCAATGATATCACCATATCCAAGGATTATCTCTACGGAAAACAGCCCGGAGTGCTCTGCCTGACCGTCACCGACGCGCAGGGCAATGCTGCCATTGCGAAAATACATGTCAGCCATACCGCGCCGACGCTGTATGACGCATTCCCAATCCTGTACTATAACATGGACAGCACGGAGGGCGGCCTGCTCAGCGATCAGAGCGGAAACGGAATTGACGCGGTCATCGAAAACGCCGCCGCGGCGGCAAATAAGGACGCGCAGGAAAATAGCGCCCTGTTCTTCGACGGATATCAGGATACCGAACTGGTTCGCGCCTATCTCGAGGACGACGGCATTGAGTATCTGAACACGTCCATAGAAAATGCCGCGACCATCAGCTACTGGTTTAGCAGTGACCGCATAAGTTCAAACTTCATGCCTGTCATGGGTTTGTTTGGGGAGGGCGGCCGCCCGGCTATGATGTCGCAGTTCCGCAGCAGCGGCAACGAGCGCCAAGGTGCGGGACAATCGACTTACCCGTCAATAGTCAACACCCCTGCCGGCGTGACCACGCCGAACGCGAACTTTGTGAAGTCCGACACTCAGCTTGCCATGAACAAGGTTTGGCATCACATGCTTACGGTCTACGACGGCGACAGTGGCATGGCATATATTTATATTGATGGCGTTCTGCTGGGCTCGGGTACTGCGGCATCCGGAGCGCTGGACGATATCACGGATTTCGCAATCGGCGGCATGCTAAATCAGTACTACAGCTATGAAATGAGCACAAAAGAGGAGATAGGCAAAGCGCGGGCTCTAAACGGCCGCTTTTACGGTACGCTCGACGAGGTTAAGCTCTACAACGTCGCGCTTGGTGCTGAGGATGCAAGGGCGTTGTATGCCCAGGGCGTGGGTGAAAACAGCGCCCTGCCGGAGGACAATACGGCCCTTATAACCAAGCTCGCACGGCTCATTGACCAGGTTAATTCCGCGGGCAGCGGCGACGTGGACGAAAATCACAAGGACAGATGGAAGACCGTAGTTGACGAGGCACAGGCGGCTTTGGGCAAGGGCGTCAATGCAAGCAAGCAAGAGCTTCTTGAGAGCATCGAAAAACTTGAGCAGATTGAGTACTACACACACGACTGGAGCGGCGACTGGAAGCATGACCGCTCAAAGCACTGGCACGAATGCGACTGCGGGGAAATTTCAAAGAAGGAGGATCACGTAATAGAGAGCGGCGCCTGCTCTATCTGCGGCTATACGTATCCGCCCCCCTATGTTGAGGTCACCCCCGATCCTGATCCCGAAAAGTGCCTCTGCGAGCGCTTTGATGACATTGACAAAAATGTATGGTATCATACGTATGTGGAATATGTCTTGTCTGAGAGACTGTTTAATGGGGTCAGCGAAGCTTCCTTTGCGCCGAACGGTCTGATGAATCGTGCAATGCTCGTGACGGTTCTCTATCGTATGGAGGGGGCACCGGCAGTTAGTGGCAACAGCACCTACACTGATGTGCCCGACGGCCTATGGTACGCAAACGCGATCATCTGGGCGACAGAAAGTGGCATAGTAGACGGCTACGGAGAAGGTCTGTTTAACCCGATGGGCAAGGTCACACGCGAGCAGGCGGTTGTAATGCTTTACCGCTGGGCGGCTTACAAGGGCGTTGATCTGAGCTCCATGGATGAACTAGGAGGCTTCAAGGATGCGGGCAGTGTGTCCAAATATGCAACAGCTGCGGTTCGCTGGGCGGTTGCCGAAGGGCTTTTAAACGGAGTGGGTGACAATTTGCTGCAGCCCGGGGGCACGGCTGTCCGTGCACAAATTGCGGCGATCATTCAGCGCTTCAATGAGAATATTGTAAAGTAGGCCAAAATAGAGAAAGCCTCGTTGCACATATGTGACGAGGCTTTCTTGCCACTGAGGATTTCAATCAGGAGCTTAAGTTAGTAAGAAAGACATCATACCACTGCATGTTGTGGGTTTTCTTTAAAAGAGCGGTGGGAACGGCTAGTCGAAATAAGAACATAAAAACCCTGCAATCCATTGAGATTGCAGGGTTTTTATGGCAGGGGAAGAAGGTTTTGAACCCTCGGCCTACGGTTTTGGAGACTGGATGCCAATCATTCATTTAGTCCCTATTTTCAAGGGCTTCGCGGTTTCGGTTTTTTTCTTTTCCACCATCTTTTCCACCATTAATAAGTTTTGTGGCGTTGTCGATGGACGATTCTGTTATATGTATGTATATCTTCGCGGTGACAGAAATGTTGCTGTGCCCCATAAGGTACTTGGCAATATTAATTGCTACACCCATGTCTTGCAAGTCCGTGCAGTATGTGTGTCGCAAATAGTAGGGCGTAAAATCGTCGGCCGCAACCGACAGGACTTTAGTCATGCGGTACTTGCCATCCTTCGCCTTCCGCTTTTCAAACACTGCACCCATGGAGATATCTATCTCCTTTTTTAATGATTGCCAAGCCCGGGTACGGCTTGTCTGCGTGTGACGAACACCGCCACGCTCCTGCTTGAACACGGCCTCAAACGGCTCACCGCGCTTTGATAGCAAATCGTTGTATATCTCGTCGGGCATCGGGACCTCTCGTATGCCTGCCGCGGTCTTAGGCTCTTTGATGCGATCAGTGCCGCTTTCTGCTGCCTTAGATACTTTTATTCGGCGTTTCTCAAAATCAATATCTCGCCAATCCAGAGCGGTTACCTCGCCCGTGCGCAGCCCGCAATACAGAATAACCTTAAACATAAGCCCGGCGTGGTGTGATTTGGCGGCAATCAAGAAATGCTCTCGTTCAAAATCTGTTGTGGTCCTGTGGCTTCCGGCGTTAGCTTTCGGCATTATTAGAAATTCGGCTGGATTGCGCTGTATCAAGCGTGACGCATATGCTTGCTCAAATATGCCTTTAATTGTGCTTTTCAGTATTAAAGTCGGAAGATGCCCGCGTGCTCGTCAGCGTTCCAGACTTGTCGGGCTGCCATACCTTCGGCATCCGCACAGTCTGAAATAATGAAACAATGCACGGAGGAGGGCCAGTTTGTGAGCTTGGTCGCTGCCGATACAGATGAATACCGCAAACGAAACGATACTCGTGCCGTCAAAAAAACTCTGTCAATTCCCTCGTGGCTTAACCATGAAGCAGAAAAGGCAAACGCGCCGTTTTCACAGATCCTGCAGCAGGCTCTAAAGGAATACCTGCACGCCACGGAATAAAAGATATGTGCTCCCCGGTTTCGACCGGGGGGTATTTTTTACCTCACATCACTCTGAAATGCAATTGCCTTGCCAAGTATATAGACCCTTTCGTTATTCTCCAGATCAACCACAATCGGCTCGTACGCCGGATTTTCAGGGCTCAGTATTGCAAGCTTGCCCTGCTGCCGGAAGCGCTTCAGAGTGGCTTCGTCGTCAATGACGACAACGGCTATCTCGCCCGGGTTCACTGCTGACTGCTTGCGGACAAATACAATATCACCATCAAGTATGCGGGCATTTATCATACTATCTCCCCAAACAGGGGGATTTCTTGTGCCGTTTGCGTATGCACTTATCGTCTGCTTAGATATTCCAATATCCGCGCCCACCCGGCTAAAACTCATTCCGTCAATTAGCTCCGCGAAACGCTCGCAAAATTCTGCTTCTTGTTCCACATAAGTCGCCTCCTATCCACTGGTTAACCTGTATTAGCACACGGCGTCCACAAATGGGGCAGACTGCGTTGAGTGACGTTATATACATAAAAAGCCCCTCCGAAGAGGGGCGTGGGATCAGTCCATATATCTCTTGACCACTTGTTCTAACTGCTCTTTATAAGAAAGCAAGTCGAATATGGAATCGAGGTTTATTTTTACAATGTTTTTGTTTTCGTCAGGATAATTCAACACGATACGCGAGTTGTTTATCCGCAATCGGCAAATCCACTTGCGGGTATTGTTCTGATAGAGAATTCCAAAGTAGCTCTCGGTATCTTTATGGACAATATCATCTGGATTGGCAACATCTTTTAGCATACCGCAGATAAGCGCGTGGGCCTGTATCTCTTCTTCTGTTGTTATGATTTTGGATACTGGTTCCGGATCTTCTTCCGCTGTTTCTTCAACCGGAGCATTCGTTTGGGCGGCCTGGTCTTCGTGCGTACCCAAAGCGGATTTAATCTTCTCGTTCATAGTTTCGCTGATGAGCTGATTAAGAGCCTTTTTTAAGACCGGGCGAAAACGCTCAATAATACCGCTTGTCTTCACGCCGCTGTAAACGTCGGTCAAGAAAAAACGAACGAAATCGTCGCTTGGGTTCTGCAATTGTTCATTGAAGATATTCCTGAAAGCACTGGAATATCCCAACTCAGACGCAGTGTTAATTACTTCTTCAAGATTGAAGTTAGATTTATGGAATTTTTTCAGCTCGGCGACCTGAGCCTCTTTCATATCGGTAATATCAAACTCAAAGAAGGGCTGCAAATCCATCTTATTCGGGGTATCTAAATCGGTATAAAATTTGTAGATAATTCCGTTTGTAAGAATGCCGAATTTGGCTGTTGTTGTAGCAAAATACCTGAAAAGTTGAGAGTCATGCTGAGTTAAATTTTCGCCGGCCCACTTTGCTTCAATCAGAATAATGGGGTCACCGTTGTTTACAATCGCATAGTCAACTTTCTCGCCTTTTTTTATTCCGACATCGGCTGTGTATTCGGGGGTAAATTCTTCCGGGTTAAAAACATCATACCCCAGCATCGCGAAAAACGGCATAATAATTGCCGTTTTAGTAGCCTCCTCAGTTTGCAATGCGTGTTTCATGCTCAAAACTCTTTTCGAAAACTGCCGAACTTGGTCAATAAAATCCATATTCATTGCCTCCCAAAGATGTTTTTGCTCAATTAAGAAAATTCTACCATATTCAACATATAAATGCAATATCCCACACATGAAACAGTAATGTTGACAAAAAAGCTCCCAAACAGGGAGAAAAGAAAGGCTTTCAACGAGCAATAGAAATTTTCCCGAGCGTGAGACAGTACGACGAATAAGACAGGAGACTAAACATGCCCGAGCGCTTGCCGTAGTATTCCGCCTGGCGCGGTGGTGGCCTTGGACGATGGAACACGGCGTCTCCATTTTCAGCTCGTTATTAATGCCACGCAGAACAAAGACGACTATGAGCTTGTTTTTTAAGCCTTCCCGGAGCACTTGGGAGAAGTTCACTCCGGATCTTTCGGTCAAGTCGTTTAAATAGCTGGGGATGGTGACGTTCTTGCGGATTGTCCGCAGGTCCTGCGCGCGTCGATATGCGTCAAAGTCGATGTCAACAAAAATGACAATTTCTTACTTAATTCCCCCGATTTCTACTAAAATGTATAAAATTATAACTATTTCTTGCTATTTGCGTAAGGATTATTTATAATGTAGGCGTGAGAATATAATCAAAAATTGTATTCATTGCAGTGAACGGTTGCTACCGTTCTACAGACAGACTTTATGGGAGAAAAAATTTAAGAAAGGGTGTAACGAAAGTGAAGAAAGCAAAAATAGTTCGTTCCTTGTTCTTTGCGTTTATTTTGCTTTTGGGTATATCTGTTTTTCCGGCGGCCGTGTCTGGCTATGCCGCAGAAAATGCAGAATCCCCGGCGATAAGCTCAGAACAACAACTACGCGATGCCTTGGAAAAAGCAGAAGCGGGTGATACTGTACAGCTAGTCGCAGATATCACTGTTTCTTCCACACTGACCATTAATTCTGCATTGACGCTGGATTTCAATGGCAAAACTATCACGGCAGCTGCCGATTTTAACGGCACTGAAGTGATTTATGCAAAGCACCCGGAACTGAAAATCATCAGCACAAATGGAACAGGCCACTTAGACGGCAGTGGCAGCAAGGACGTTCGCGGCATAACAATTGAACAATTGGAGAGCTTGCAAAATCTTGAAATCGCAAACTTTGCGCTGTCCGGCGGTTCCTCCAAGGGTGGGGGCCTCTACCTCATAGATCCGGCTGGTGTGGACAATGAGGATGCAACAGAGCTTATGAATGTGTCTTTAAAAAACAACCGTGCCGGCATGGGCGGCGGCATCTATCAAGAACCTGGGTTCACAATCTATGTTAGAGAAAAACTTACCATTGAGAACAACACGGCTGATAGCCTGGGCGGTGGCATGTATATGGGCGGCTCCTTTTATGCTCACAGTAGGAATGGCGAAAACAGCGCCTCCATAGCCATTTGCTCCAACATTGCCGGTCAACAGGGCGGCGGCATCTATACTTCATTCCCTTCTTTAATCTCAGCTGAGTCCTCAACAAATACAGAGATAAGGGTTACGGGCAATAAGGCCGGCTCTGCAAACAGTGACGGCAATGGCGGCGGCATCTTTTTATCAGGTGCCTTCGTAACTGACGAATACATCAGTGTTACCTTTAAAAACAACGAAGCAGTGGGCGGCATGGGCGGCGGTCTTTGCCTCAGTGGGGCCTCTGCGGTAGACTTACTCAACTTTAACTTCTCTGACAACAGTGCAAAAAACGGCGGCGGATTGGGCTATATTTCGAGTAACGGCAACACGCCGATCTCAATCATTGGTGATTCTGAATTTTCAGAGAACTATGCCTCAGAAAAAGGTGGCGCAATCTATCTGGTTAACGGGAAGATCTATTCTGCCAAAATAGAAAAAAATAGAGCAGGGCTTGCCGGAGGCGCCATCTATATTCCCCCCGCCACAAACATTGCCCATAGCGTAAGTTTTATTAAGTGTACAATTAATAATAACCTTGTTGAAAGCGATGACGGCACCGGCGGCGGCATTTACAATGCCGGCAAGCTGGAGACATATACCCAGTCGTCTTGTGCCGATAACCAGGCAGCTTATGGCGGCGGAATATATAACACCGGTTCCATTTATGCAGTCACTCTGGATATTGCAACTAACACTGCACGGCTAAACGGCGGCGGTGTGTATTCCACAGGCGATGCCGGCGAGGTGCAGTTTTCTAACTCTTCCATCAGCCGCAATAAGGCAGATGCCCTGGGCGGCGGAATTTATACAGAAAAGCCTCTAAGGATCGTTGCATCCCAGGTTTCAAAAAACGAAGCGGTTGAAGGCGGCGGCATATACATTGCCAGTAACAGCGCCGACCCTGTGGCCATTGAAGCGGAAAGCGAAGTGAGCTCCAACCGGGCCGCAAAGCGTGGCGGCGGCATCTATGTGCAAAAAGGGAAGCTCCAGGTGGAAATTGCAAAATTAGACTCCAACACTGCCCAAAGCGGCGGCGCAATCTACACAATGGATTTGAACAACGTAAAGGTTGGATATGACGGGGCTTGCGCTTTCAATTCAACCTTTTCCAACAACGAGGCCACCCTGGGCGGCATAGACACCATTGACGCAGAGGCACAGGCAATTCACAAGCTGAACATTCACGAAGATACTGTGATGACCACGCCCTATACCTATGCGTACAACAACTTTGACATCAACCTCTACCCCATCTATTTCATTGATGTTGCAAGCGGCACCGGCGGCACAGCAAAATCCAGCGTTGCAGCTGCAAAGCAGGGCGATGCGGTTGAGCTGACTGCCACTCCATCCGGCGGTTATGAGTTCAGCAAGTGGAGCAGCGTGGATATTTTTGGGCCTGAAGGCCCTACCACTGCATTTGTAAGCTTTGTTATGCCTGCAAAGGATGTCTCTGCGGCGGCTTCCTTTAAAGCCGAGTACAAACCGGGCCCGGGCCCAGGCCCTGATCCAGGCCCGGAGCCCGATCCGGGCCCGGAGCTGAATGATGAAAACCATTTTGCCTACATTGTGGGCTACAAAGATGGAACCATCAAGCCCGATAACCGGATTTCCCGTGCGGAAACAGCAACCATCTTCTTCCGTTTGCTCACAGAGGAAAGCCGGGAACAGTACAAATCCACCACAAACAGCTTTGAGGATGTTCAAAAGGGCTACTGGTACAACACGGCGGTTTCCACCATGGCAAACGCCGGGATTGTCACGGGCTTCCCCGACGGAACCTTTGGCGGTGACAAGTCCATCACCCGGGCGGAATTTGCAGCCATTGCGGCACGCTTTGACAGCAGCACCTATACCGGCACCGACAAATTCAGCGACATTTCCGGTCACTGGGCAAAAGAAGAAATTAACCGTGCTGCAGAAAAGGGCTGGGTGAGCGGCTATTCCGACGGCACCTTTAAGCCGGATCAGTATATCACCCGTGCAGAGGCCATCACCCTGATTAATCGGGTTCTCTCCAGAGACAAAATTGTGGCCATGCACAAGGATATGAAGACCTGGGAAGACAACCCCGGCTACGAATGGTATTATGAGGCTATGCAGGAAGCCACCAACAGCCACGACTATACCCGCGACGCAGCGGGCAAGGAGACCTGGACAGAGATTCTACCAGCCCCCGATTGGACAGCGCTGGAGAAATAAAAAATAATTGACTGAACGAAAAAGATAGTTGTATAAAGGCAGGGCGAGGGATTGCATCTAATACCCCCGCCCTGTTTTTGTTTTTAAAAACAACAGTGCATCACCCGCTTCCGCAGACTTGCGCAGGAGACAATTGACCGTGAAACCGGGCAAAAAAAGGCCTGCGCGGGTTTGGCGGACGGCGCATCAAATATTGACAAACACCTACTTTGTTCATATACTAAAAGTATAAAGACAGTGCTTAAACATAAGCGCCGGTAAATCAAATACAACAGCAAATTTCCTATGTAAAAGTCATCCGATAAAGCTGCGCCCCCGCCGGAATGAAAATTATTTATTTAGGAGTGTTTAATATAAATTTTGACAAAGAATTTATCTGGATGATTTTTGTGGTAGCTGTTTTTTGCACTTCTGCTGTTTTGGATTTTATGGGTTTTAAATTCATGATAGCAAAAAAATACCTAAATTATCCCGGATTTGCAAAGTGGCAGCGCAGAAATGCAATTTTGGAGGCTATTTTTGGTGTTAGTGTTTTTGCCCGCTATTTTGCGAGAAATGTTGAAGAGTTGAATTTTGCTATTTCGATTCTCAGCGTTGCCACGTTTGTTTTAATGAGTATAAATAATCGCAAATTCACAAAAAAGAAAAAATAAAAACAGAGCGGCTGGGCCGCTCTGTTTTTTGCTTGCTTGTCAGTCTACATTTGTCCAAGAAGTAGGGTATACGTCCATTTGAAATACTTTATACATCATTTGGCGCCCCATCGCGTTGTTACCCCATTGATGTGTGGTGTATCCCTCTGTAATAGTTTTGATTTCGTCTCCGTAATCGATAAAGGCCAGGGTTCCATCAAGACGGCCATGATTTCCAAGGCCGGCCGGAGTAACCGGATCCCCGTGAAGCTCTTGATTAAAGTAGTCGCATGTTATGGTTTTTGTAAAAATAACAGTGTATAATCCATTTATAGTTTTTTCCAGCAAACCAGAAATTTCTGCGCCTGTTATAATTGCCAGTACAATATCTGGGGCTTTAACGTGGAAAAAGTAGACCGAGACAAGTGCCGCTGTCCACTTGGCAAGCGTCTGCGCTTTGCCCTTGTAAAAGGTGTAGCTCCTGTTTGAAAAGTAGGCTTCACGAACGTAACATTTGATGGTGAAGAGTTCGTACGTCCACGGACTGAGATAGTTCATATTCCCTAAAGGGTGTTCACTCACGCTGTCCGGAATATCGCTATTTGCGGCTCTGGACTGCGTATCGGTGTAGTCGGTTTCTGTTCGGCAGCTTCCATCGGCGGCACAATACACGCTGTCCACCCTGCCGCTTCCGGGGGTGGTGGTATGCGCTTCCTTGAGCACAGCGTTTTCATACTGGTAAACGGTATATGAGCCATCGGCATTTTCAACGTAGGAAACAGTTGCGGTAATCGTTTCGGCTGTCTGCGAATCTAACATGTCCGCGGGAGCGGGGTCGGTTTCTTCAAATATGATTTTCCCCTCGATTCCCGCTCTTCTAATCGGGACGTCCGTACCTTCGCTTGTGGCGAGGGCCGTTTTTATTTATACGAGCTTTATACCATGAAATTTCACAGGTAGTTTCTGCAGTATTTAGTCAGAAAATTTTCCGCCATTTTTTCCACCATTTAGTGGTGGAAACGCAGTTTTTACGGTGGGAACGGCTAGGAAAAAAGAAAACAAAAACCCTGCAATCCATTGAGATTGCAGGGTTTTTCCTGGCAGGGGAAGAAGGTTTTGAACCCTCGGCCTACGGTTTTGGAGACCGTCGCTCTACCAACTGAGCTATTCCCCTATGTAGGCGCCATTTTAAAGGGCGCCCTAATAATATAAATCACGGGACGGTATATGTCAAGTGTTTTTCTTCCATTTGGTGCCCTGAGGTGTATCGATCAGTTCAATACCCTCGGCTTTGAACTCGTCGCGGATGCTGTCGGCCTTTGCAAAGTCGCGGGACTTTTTGGCGGCGGCACGCTCGGCGATCAATGCGTCAATGCGCGGGTCGCTCTCAACCTCGTCCTGCGCCCTGAGTTTTGCGGCGCCCTCTATGAGATCAAGGCTCAGCACGAGGTCAAAGTCAGCCAGGGCCGCAAGCTTCGTGGCGTCGTTCGTGTCTGCCTTCAGCGTGTCATAAAGCGAGGTGATGGCAAGTGAGGTGTTCAGGTCCCTATCCATTGCCTCCACAAAGCCTTCCTTGAGCGCAGAGAGCGCAGCCCCGTCCACTGCCTCTCCTGTATCCTTGAGGGTCGCGATGCGGGCTATGAGCTTCTGGTAGGCCACTGCGGCGTTGTCTAGGTTTTCCCAGGAAAAGACCAGACTCTTGCGATAATGGCTCTGCAGACAGAAAAAGCGGTAGGCAAGGGGGTTATAGCCCTTCTCAATGAGTAGCGAGACCGTCAGAAACTCGCCCTTGGATTTGGACATTTTCCCGCTGGTAGTGTTCAAGTGGAGGACGTGCATCCAATAATTGCACCATTTGTGGCCTAAATAGGCCTCAGACTGGGCAATTTCGTTGGTGTGGTGGGGAAAGGCGTTATCTATGCCGCCGCAGTGGATGTCGAGATCCTCGCCCAGATGTTTTAAGGATATGCCGGAGCACTCAATGTGCCAGCCGGGATAGCCGACGCCCCAGGGGGAGTCCCATT
>CAZHUG010000036.1:0-22772 GCA_964535405.1 uncultured Oscillospiraceae bacterium
CCCGTCAGCTTGACGGATATTATCGCTTGAAGGCAGAGCCGAGGATCAGCTTCGCCGGTCAGATGACGGGCGTGGAGGGCTATGTTGAGTCCACCGCCTCGGGCATGCTCGTCGGGGTCGAGACCGCGGCGCGATTGCTCGGGCTTTCATCTGTTGATTTCCCGGGTGAGACGGCGATTGGTGCACTGGCGAAGTATGTATCCGGAGGCAGTGTGGGCGATTTCCAGCCCATGAATGTGAATTTCGGCATTATAACGCCGCTTGGCTACAAGGTGAAGGGCAAGCGCAACAAAAACGCGGAGATTTCTGCCCGTTCACTGCATATATTAGAGAAACTTCTTGAAAAGGAGGTATTTGCTCTATGAGAATTATCATAGATGCTATGGGTGGCGACAATGCGCCGGCCGCGCCGGTGGAGGGTGCGCTTAAGGCTAAGAGAGAGCTTGGGGTTGACATAACATTTGTAGGCAAGACTGAGCTTATACGCCCGCTTTTGAAAGGTGAGACCGGCGTTGAGATAGTAGATGCCCGCGAGGAGATCACCATGGACGATGATCCGAGCGTCGCGACGCGGCGCAAGAAGGACTCGTCAATGTCTGTGGCGCTCAACCTGCTTCGGGACGGAGCGGGTGACGCGATGGTATCTGCCGGAAGCACCGGGGCGCTTTTAACCGGCGCGACGCTGACGGTCAAGCGCGTGCGCGGCATACGCCGTGCAGCCCTTGCGCCCGTGCTGCCGAACGGCGGACGCGGCGTGATGCTCATCGACTGCGGTGCGAACGTCGAGTGCACAGCGGAATACCTGCTGCAGTTTGCGTTCATGGGCAGCTTCTACGCAAAGAAGATTCTCGGCTGCGAAACACCGCGTGTCGGGCTTCTCAACAACGGCACTGAGGAGGGCAAGGGCGGCGATTTGCAGAGGCAGGCGTATGCCCTGCTCCGCCGGGCATCGGACGAGGGGCGCATATGCTTCATCGGCAATGTCGAGGGCAGCGGCGTCATGAGCGGAGACGTGGATGTGGTCGTGACTGATGGCTATACCGGCAATATTTTCCTCAAGGCCGCAGAGGGCGTCATCAAGTTTGTCATGGTCGCTTTGAAGGGCCTGTTTTATAAGAACACAAAAAATAAGTTGGCAGCACTGGCGCTTAAGGGTGGTTTTTCCCAGATGAAGGACACTCTGGACGTCAACAAGGTCGGCGGCACGGCACTGATCGGCATCTCGAAGCCGGTGGTGAAGGCTCACGGCTCCTCAAACTCAGAGGCAATTTTCGGTGCAATTCGGCAGGCGGTTGACTTTGCCAAGGCTGATGTTATAAAGGAAATTGAGCAAAACATCGAATATATGCGCCTTCCGCTTGAGGGTGCTGTAAAAACGGAGGAATAAAAAATGATCTATGAAACTGTTGTGAAGCTTGTAAGTGAGCAGTTCGGCACAGCCGAAAGCGAGCTTAGCCGCGAGACCTCGTTTGTCGACGATCTGGGAGCGGACTCCCTGGACGTTGTGGAGCTCAGCATGACAATTGAGGAGAGCTTCAAGCTCAGCGAAATCAGCGAGGATAATCTCAAGAGCATTGAAACTATCGGCAATCTGGTTGATTACGTCGAGCAGGCAGCAGGCAACTGATGAATAGCTTCGAGCGCAGTTTAGGCTACAGCTTCGCGGATAGAACCATGCTCATAAGAGCGCTGACTCACAGCTCGTTTGCAAACGAGAACCGCAATAAGGGGCTTGAAAGCAACGAGCGACTCGAGTTTTTGGGTGATTCTGTGCTGGGCATGGTTGTGGCCGAGGCGCTGTTTGTCAGATGCCCGGATTTGCCGGAGGGTAAGATGACCCGTCTGCGTGCCCAGCTCGTCTGCGAGGAGAGCCTGCACAAGGCGGCGGTCGAGCTGAAGCTCGGCGAGCATATGCGCCTGGGCAAGGGCGAGGAGCTCAGCGGCGGGCGCACGCGCGTCTCCATACTGGCAGACGCGGTTGAGGCAGTCATCGCCGCCATGTATCTTGACGGGGGCTTCGATGTCGCCAAGGCGTTTATCGAGCGGTATATTCTCTCTGCTCTGCAGGACGCGTTTGAGCGGGTGACAGACAACAAGACGGAGCTTCAGGAGCTTGTTCAGCGCAAGAGCGGACAGGTTCTCTGCTATGTGCCCGCCGGTGAGTCGGGGCCTGACCACGACAAGACCTTCACCTTCCGTGTGGTGCTAAACGGCGAGACTATCGGAGAGGGAAGCGGCAGGACGAAAAAAGAGGCGGAGCAGGCTGCGGCCTGTGCCGCACTGCGAATGCTGGACGAATGAGCGCGAGGCAGAGCATCGTTCCTGTTTTTGTGCCGCATCTGGGCTGCCCGAACGACTGTGTGTTTTGCAATCAGAGACGCATTTCGGGCAGCCTTGAGCCGGCGACTGCTCAGGACGTGAAAAAAGCAATAGATGAAGCCGCCGCCGTGACTCCGCAGGGGACAAGGCGGCAGTTGGCATTTTACGGCGGGAGCTTCACTGCGATTCCTGCGCCGGAGCAGGAGGCACTGCTGGGCGCGGCAAGACCGTATCTTGAGGACGGGACGATACAGAGCCTGCGCGTTTCAACGCGTCCTGACGCGATAGACTCGGCGGCGCTCAAGCGTCTTCGGGACTATGGCGTCGAGACTATTGAGCTCGGCGCGCAGTCCATGTCGGAGGAGGTTCTGGCGCTTTCCGGCCGCGGACACAGCGCGGCAGACGTGAGAAACGCGGCGCGGCTGGTGAAGGCCGCGGGCTTTTCGCTCATTTTGCAGATCATGACCGGCCTGCCCGGCTCGGATGACGAGACAGATCTTGCCACGGCGCGCGAGATCGCGGCACTTGCGCCTGACGGCGTGAGAGTATATCCGACTGTCATCGTGCGCGACACGGCGCTGTGCGACCTGTGGCGGGCGGGGGAGTATAAGGAGCACAGCGTTGAGGACGCGGTTCGCGTCTGCGCGCGGATTCTCCCGCTGTTTGAACAGGCGGGGATTCCGGTCATACGGCTCGGGCTCAACCCTACGGAGGATTTGTCCGGCGGCGACGCGGTTGCGGGTGCGTATCACCCGGCATTGGGCGAGCTTGTGCGCTCGAGGATTCTTCTGCACAGAGCCGAGGCGATTATAGAGCGCGCCGCGCCGCAGCTCAGTGTGACTCTCGGCGTGCGTGCGGGACTCGTGTCGCAGATGACAGGCCAGCATGGGCGCAACAAGACAGCGCTCATGGAGCGTTTTGGGCTCACGAGCGTCAAAATCGTTCCGACCGACGCGGAGGATGACGAAATAAGGTTTTTGTGATTTTTACACATTCGGGTGTTTCGTCAAGGTTTTGAAGCGTTTGGGTCAAATATTATGACAATTTACAAAAATGCCGGTGCATGTGGCGGGGAGCCCCGGCACCGGCATTTGATATTTGATGATTAATCAAAATAAGAGTCGTTTCCCGTTGCAAATAGGATACATTTATAATATAATATTATGTCTGCTCATTTATTGCAGGCAAAAAACTGCGCGAGGTAATAAGCTTGTATTTAAAAGCACTTGAAATTCAGGGCTTCAAATCTTTCCCGGATAAGACGAGGCTCAGCTTTGAGCGGGACATCACCGCCATTGTGGGGCCAAACGGCTCCGGAAAATCGAATATATCCGACGCCATACTCTGGGTTATGGGCGAACAGAGCTCGAAAACTCTACGCGGCGGCAAGATGCAGGATGTGATTTTTGGCGGGACTGCAAAGCGCGGCTCCATGGGCTGGGCGCAGGTATCGCTGGTCATAGACAACACTGACGGCATTTTCCCCATTGACACGGACGAGGTCACAATTACCCGCAAGTATTACAGAAGCGGCGAGAGCGAGTATTACATAAACCGTGAGCATGTTCGCCTCAGAGACATAAACGAGCTGCTCATGGACACCGGTCTTGGCAGGGACGGATATTCCATCATCGGTCAGGGACGGATAGCCGAGATTGTAAACGGCAAGAGCGAGGGTCGCCGTGAGGTGCTTGAGGAGGCCGCCGGAATCTCGCGCTTTCGTTACCGCAAGGAGGAGTCTGAGCGCAGACTCGCCAGAACTGACGAGAACCTTGTGAGGATAAATGACAAAATCGACGAGCTGGAGTATCAGGTCGGCCCCCTGCGCGAGCAGGCGGAGGTCGCCCGGCGCTATCTCGTCTTGCGCGACGAGCTGCGTGAGGTTGAAATCAGCGTCTGGATGGATACTCTGGACAAGCTGCACGACCAGTCCGCGCTGGTTCAATCAGATTATGAGAACGCGAAGGACGCACTTGCCGCGGCAAAGCGTGAGCTTGAGGCTCTGCAGAGCAGGAGCGAGAATCTGTCCGAGCGCATGCGCCAGAAGGATATAGAGGCCGAGGATGAGCGCAAATCGCTTTCGGGCATCGAGGCAAAACTCTACGAGGCCGAGGCCAAGACCGCCGTTCTGCGCACGAATATCTCAAACAGCGCCGAGAGCATAAAACGCCTGCGCGGCGAGATGAACGAGCAGGAGGAGCGGGCCGCGGGACTCGCCGCCCAGATTGAGGAGCATTCCGCGAGGATAGCGGAGATTGAAGGGCGCGAGCATGCGCTCGAGTCCGAGTCCGCCTCCGCACAAAACGTCATCGACGGTCAGCGCTTGCGCATTTCCAACCGCGAGCAGGAGGCAAACGACACAAACGACAGGTTAAACCGCCAGATTGTCGATCTTCGAAGCTGCGACTCCAGGATCTCCATGCTCTCCGAGATGGAGAAGGAGTACGAGGGCTTTGGCGGCGCGGTCAAGACGGTCATGCGCGAGGCCAGACGCGGCACGCTCAGAGGCGTGCACGGCACTGTGGCTGAGCTTGTCAGATCAAAGGACGGCTGTGCGCTGGCGATTGAAACCGCACTCGGCGGCGCTATACAGAACATAGTCGTGGACACGCAGAACGACGGCAGAGCCGCCATTGAGCTTCTGAAGCGCCACAATTCCGGTCGCTCGACCTTCCTTCCGCTGGATACGATCCGGGGCGGCAGGCTGGACAGAGTCGCAGGCGAGGAGGACGGCTGTCTGGGTCTTGCAGTGGATCTGGTTAACTTTGAAGCGCGCTACAGGGCGGTTTTTGAAAACCTTCTGGGCAGAACCCTGGTTGCGGAGACGCTCACAGACGCGATTAGAATATCGCGCAAGAACAATAACCGTGTCCGCATAGTGACGCTGGACGGTCAGCTAGTAAACGCCGGTGGCTCAATGACCGGCGGCAGTGCGGCGAGGAGTGCCGGCATACTCTCCAGAAAGTCCGAGCTTGAAAAACTTCGGGCAGGTCGGGGCGAGCTGGCAAAGCGTCGCGACGAGCTAATGGCGGCGGCTGATAAGCTGAAGCGCGAGCTGGCCTCTGTGCGCTACGAGCTGGAGCTTGCGACAGAGGATATGCAGCGCGTGAAAAACGAGCAGGCCTCACTTGCGGCAGAGCGCCGCGCGACGGAGAACGCCGCAAAGCAGCTTGAGCTGCTGCGCCAGAGCATATCAGGCGACAGCCGGACCCGCGCGAAGGCGCTGGGTGATATCGAAAGCGGGGAGGAGAGTCTCAAAAACGAGCTTCAGGCTTGTGAGACGCTCGCAACTCAGCTCAGAGAGAAAATTGCGTATACAAAAAAGAGCCTGTCTGACATGACTGCCAAAAAGCTGGAGGTTGAGGGCGAGCGCACAAAAACCGAGAAGGCCGTGCAGGATAAGTACTCTGCAATGTTCGATCTGGAGCGCAGCTGCGCGCGCTTCGAGCAGAAGAAGCTCTCCGCCGATATGGAAGAAAAGCAGATACTCGATAAGCTCTGGGACAGCTACGAGCTGAGCCACAGTGCCGCCCAGGCGGCGAGAAAGCCGCTGGAGAGCTTGGCCAAGGCCAATCGGCGCATCGCTGAAATTAAGAAGGAGACAAGCTCGCTAGGCAACCCGAATCTGGGCGCGATAGATGAGTATGCGCGCGTGAGCGAGCGCTACGATTTTCTTTCTTCGCAGCGTGACGATATTCAGAAGGCTAAAACTGAACTTTTGGGTATAATCTCCGATATAACCGGGGAAATGGAGACTATCTTCACGCGGGAGTTCGATTTAATTAACACGAGCTTTTCCCAGACCTTCACGGAGCTCTTCGGCGGCGGAAGCGCGTCGCTGGTCATGGAGGACGAACAGGATGTTCTGGGTAGCAATATTGACATACGGGTCCAGCCGCCCGGCAAGGCGGTCACGACCATCTCGCTGCTCTCGGGCGGGGAGATGGCCTTTGTTGCAATCGCGCTGTACTTTGCGATTATAAAGGTGAGACCGACACCGTTTTGTGTCATGGACGAGATTGAGGCGGCTTTGGATGAGGCGAATGTCACCCGCTACGCCGAACAGATGCGGCTTATCTCGAACAAAACCCAGTTCGTTGTCATCACACACAGGCGGGGCACCATGGAGGAGGCCGACCATCTCTACGGAGTTACGATGCAGGAGAAGGGCGTGTCCAAGATCATTGAGCTCAACTTGGTGGAAGCTGAAAAACATATCGGGGAGGCGGAGAAAGAATGGGATTCTTCGATAAAATAAAACAAGGTTTGGAAAAAACGCGCCGTCAGATGGGCGGTTTGTTTGCGGATTTCACAGGCGAGAATGAGCTTTTTTACGAGGAGCTTGAGGACGCGCTTATAATAGCCGATGCCGGCGCCGACGCGGCGGACAGGGCCGTGGCTCAGCTGAGCCAGGTGGTTCGGGATCGCTCTCTGCGCGGAGCGGAGGAGGTCAAGTCCGCTTTTGTAGAAATACTTACCCAGATGCTCAGCGTGGGCGATCAGGAGATGAAGCTTGCGACAAAGCCCTCCGTCATTCTGATGGTCGGCGTGAACGGCGTCGGCAAAACCACCACGATCGGCAAGCTTGCCGCGCGCTATACTGCCGAGGGCAAAAAGGTGCTGCTGGCGGCGGCGGACACTTTCCGCGCGGCGGCGGCAGAGCAGCTTACAATCTGGGCCGAGCGCGCCGGGGTTGGAATTATCAAGCACGCCGAGGGCGCGGATCCCGGGGCTGTGGTGTTTGACGCTGTTGCGGCGACAAAGGCGCGCGGCGCCGACCTGCTCATAGTCGATACCGCAGGCAGGCTGCACAACAAGCAGAATCTCATGAACGAGCTGACTAAGATGCGCCGCATAATCACTCGCGAGCTGCCGGACTGCGATCTTGAGACGCTGATCGTCATAGACGCCACGACAGGACAGAACGGACTTATCCAGGCTCAGCAGTTTGCCGAGGCTGCGGATATAAGCGGCATAGTGCTCACGAAGCTCGACGGCACGGCAAAGGGCGGCATCGTCTTCGCTATTGCCAGGGAAATGGGCCTGCCGGTCAAGTACATCGGCGTGGGCGAGGGTGTTGACGATCTCATGCCCTTTGAGGCGAGAGCCTTTGCCGAGGCACTGCTGTCATGAAGCTGATACTTGCGTCAAACAATGCGCACAAGCTGCAGGAGTTTGAGGAGATACTCGCCGGAACAGGCATAGAGGTAATCCCGCAGCGTGAGGCGGGCTGTGATTTTGAGGTCGAAGAGACCGGCGATACCTTTGAGGAAAATGCCTTTATCAAGGCGGAGGCTGCGATGAAGGCGAGCGGTCACGCGGCGGTTTCGGATGATTCCGGGCTCGAGGTGGACGCTCTGGACGGCGCGCCGGGGGTTCACAGCGCGAGATACACAGGAAACGAAACTGACAGCGACGCCGACAGGCGTGAGTTTCTCATGGTGAAGCTTGAGGGCGAGGAACATCGAAGTGCACGCTTCGTCTCAAGCATATGCTGCATTTTTCCAAATGGCGACGTGCTTCGCGCGCGCGGCACCTGCGAGGGTGATATTGCAAGCTTCATGCGCGGCGAAAACGGCTTTGGCTATGACAGCATGTTCATCCCGGAAGGGTTTACAAAGACAATGGCGCAGCTTTCGCCGGAAGAGAAAAACAAAATATCACACCGCGGCCGCGCATTGCGCGTGTTTGCGGATATACTGAAGGAGTATTGCGATGCTGACAAGTAAACAGCGTGCATATCTGCGCGGATTAGGCGCAAAAGAGGATACAATCCTGCACATAGGCAAGGACGGAATCACGGATAACACCGTGACCGCGCTCACAGGCGCACTGCAGGCCAGAGAGCTTGTGAAGGGCAAGGTTTTGGAAAGCTCCCTGATCTCGGCGAGGGAGGCCTGCGATATTCTTTCAGAGCGTTGCCACGCCGAGCAGGTTCAGGTTATAGGCAGCAAATTTATTCTGTATAAGCGGAACGCAAAAGAGCCTAAAATAGAATTACCGAAGGCGGCAAAAAAATGAATGTGCTGCTCTACGGCGGCAGCTTTAACCCACCGCATCCGGCACATGTTCGAGCGGCAAGGCTGGCGTATGCCGCCCTTGAGCCTGACAGGCTCATCATAATGCCTGCCGCAGACCCCCCGCATAAGTCTCTGCCCGCCGGCAGCCCGTCTCCGGCGGAGCGATTGGAGCTTACCAGGATCGCGTTTGAGGATTTCGCCGAGGCGGAGATTTCCGACATGGAGCTGCGTCGCAGCGGCGAGAGCTTCAGCTCGGACACTGTGCGGGAGCTTATGCGCCTGTATCCCGGCTGCGAAATAAGCCTCGTCGTGGGCGGCGACATGCTGCTGTATTTCGAAAAATGGCACGAGGCGCGCTGGCTTATGGAGAATATCCGCATAGCCGCACTGCCGCGTGAGGATGACGACATGCCGCGGATGCGCGAATACGCCGAGCTACTGCGCCGGAAATACGGCGCACGGATTGTGTTCATAAACGCGCCCCCCATGCCGATGTCATCCTCGGATATCAGAAGGCTTCTTGGGGACAGGCAGGGTTCAGCTGTCCTCGCCGACGGAGTTTACTCGCGGATAATCAAGACCCGCAATTATGCTGCAAGGCCCGAGCTGGGCTGGCTGCGCGAGCAGGTGGACGGATATCTAAAGCCCGGGCGCATACCGCATGTCCGCGGTTGTGAGCAGGCGGCGCGAGCACTCGCCCGACACTGGGGCGAGGACGAGGGCGACGCGGCGGAGGCCGCCATACTGCATGATATTACGAAGAAATTTGATGCAGAAGAGCAGTTGCTGCTCGCTGAAAAATATGGTATAGTGTTCGACAAAATCCAGATTAAGAATCTCAAGCTCATGCATGCCATAACGGGCTCTGCGCTCTCCCGCGACCTGTTCGGCGTATCGGACAGGGTTTACGAGGCGATCCGCTGGCACACGACGGGAAAGCCCGACATGTCACTTTTAGAAAAGATTATATATATGGCTGACTACATAGAGCCGACTCGGGACTTTGACGGTGTCGAGGCTCTAAGGCGTTTTGCGTATGAAGATATTGACTCTGCAATGCTTCTGGGGCTTCAAATGAGCCTTGGGGATCTGCGGCAGGGCGGCATAGAACCCCACGGCGACACGATTGACGCAGTGTTGTGGTACGGAAAGGATAAGGCATAGATGCAGTTTTACGGTGGTAAGAAAAAAGGTCGTCACAGCCCTGAAAATAAAAACAGAAAGACATCAAAGCCGGCAGCCAAGGCTCCAGACAATCCGGTAAAGCCTCCGGTAAAGGCCGAAGCGCCCAGGCGGCAGGCGTCCCAGTACCGCAGTGACGCTGACACCAGCTATGGCGCCCAGCCGCACTTCGCCTCGGATGAGTATATCTCACGTGAGGAGAAAAAGGCATCGCGCAACTGGTTAAAGCGCGGTGCGATCATTCTCGGCGCGTTTTTGCTGCTGTGCGTCGGTGCTTATGCGGCGTTTGAAATATGGATACAGCCGCCCCCGGTGATAAATGAAGGACCCAATACGCCTCCTGCGGTTACACCAAGTGACAATGGCGACAGTCCCGATCCGACCATGGATGTCGTCGCCCCGGATACTGTTGACGGCGAGGGCCGCCGTCCGGGAACCTATACCTTTTTGCTCGCCGGTCTCGATGTTGAGGGCAACCATACCGACACAAATATCGTGGGAATGCTCGATACGGTGGAGGGAAAGCTCAATCTTGTCAATATCCCCCGTGACACACTGATAAATATAGGATATAATATAAAGAAGATTAACCAGGTCTATCCAGCCGCGGTCAACAACAACAAGGACGGAGTCCAGGCGCTTCGCGACGCGGTCGAGAAGCTGCTCGGCTACAAGGTTGACTGCTACGCTATTGTTGACATCATGGCGGTTGCGGATATAGTCGATGCAATCGGCGGTGTTAATTTCGATATTCCCTTCGATATGGATTGGGACGCGCCGGATCAGACCCCGCCGCTGTATATCCACATCAAGGCCGGATATCAGCTTCTGGACGGTGAAAATTTCGTCCATGCGATGCGCTTCCGTCTTTCAAATGACGGTTCGCACAGCTATGTCGGCGGGGATATTGAGCGCATAGCCTTCCAGCAGCAGCTTTTGATGGCTCTTGCAAAGCAGACGCTCTCCATCGGCAATATTCCGAATCTCGGCAAGATTTACGAGGTGTACGAGCAACAGGTTGAGACGAACGTCGAGGTAAAGCATCTGGGCTTCTTCGCTCAGGAGTTTTTGAAGCTGAACTCGGAGAATATCACCTTCAGCACAATTCCGAACAAGCCCGACGGATATATTTATGGCGTGAGCTATGTTATTCCGCATATTGACGAGTGGCTTGCCATGATAAACGAGAAGCTAAACCCCTTTTATAAGGACATTACAGAGCGAAATATCGACATGATTTCCTGGGATGGGAATTCATGGAGAATGACACAGGGCTATATCGCGGGAGGGGAGTATTCCTTCCTCAATGCACAGGCCTAATAAAGGAGATTTGTCAATGCTGACACCACTGGAAATTACAAAAATCGCAGTTAACGCGCTGGACAACAAAAAGGCGCAGGATATCAAGGTTTTACACACAACAGCTCAGACTGTGCTTGCCGATTACTTCGTTATTTGCACCGCCAACAGCTCCACACAGGTTAAGAGTCTCACCGAGGAGGTCGACAAGATCCTCTCTGAGCAGGGTGAGGCGCCCCTGCGCCGTGAGGGCTATCGGGGCGGCGACTGGATACTGCTCGACTTCGGTTGTCTGATTGTCCACATCTTCCAGAAGGAAGCTCGTGAGTTTTATAGCTTGGAGCGCCTGTGGAGTGACGCGGAGGAGATTAAGCTCTCATCCCTTATTGGCCCCACGGAATAAGGCACGAACCTTATCCACAGGGGCCTGCTTGGACAAACAAGAATGATAAGGGAGAAGATTAAATTGGCTTACGAGTATAATCACATAGAGAAAAAATGGCAGAAGGTATGGACGGATAACAAGACCTACGCCGCAGTCACAGGGGACACAACAAGACCCAAATTCTATCCGCTGGTGGAGTTTCCGTATCCGTCTGGCGACGGCTTGCACGTCGGACACCCGAGACCCTATACCGCCATGGACATAGTTGCGCGCAAGCGCAGAATGCAGGGCTACAACGTCCTTTTCCCCATCGGCTTCGATGCATTTGGATTGCCGACGGAAAACTATGCAATCAAAAACCATCTGCACCCGCGCGTAGTCACCGAGCGGAACATAGCCATGTTCACAGACCAGCTGAAGATGCTCGGCTTCAGCTTCGACTGGGACAGGGCCGTCGATACCACCGACCCGTCTTACTATAAGTGGACGCAGTGGATATTCCTGCAGATGTATAAGCACGGTCTGGCGTACAAGACCTCCATGCCTGTGAACTGGTGCACCTCATGCAAGATCGTCCTCGCGAACGAGGAAGTCGTAAACGGAGTGTGCGAGCGTTGCTCCGGGGAAGTTGTCAAGAAGGAAAAGAGCCAGTGGATGCTGGGCATAACCAAGTACGCCCAGAGACTGTTGGACGATCTGGATGATCTGGATTATATTGAGCGCGCAAAAATCCAGCAGAGAAACTGGATAGGCCGCTCCGTCGGTGCCGATGTCGATTTTGCGACCACCGCCGGAGATACCGTGACTGTATTCACCACCCGCCCCGACACGCTCTTCGGCGCGACCTACATGGTTATAAGCCCCGAGCACGAGCTGATAAGCAGGTGGGCGCCGAAGATCACTAATATGGATGTCGTTCATGCGTATCAGGCGGAGTCTGCTAAGAAATCCGATTTTGAGCGCACAGAGCTCAATAAGGAAAAAACCGGCGTCGCCATAGAGGGCGTGTCCGCGATAAATCCCGTCACCGGCGACGAGATCGCCATTTTCCTGTCAGACTACGTTCTGGCTACCTACGGTACAGGAGCAATCATGGCCGTTCCCGGTCATGACCAGCGCGACTGGGAGTTTGCAACAAAGTTCGGTCTGCCCATTGTCGAGGTGGTTAAGGGCGGCGACATAAATAAGGAAGCGTTTGCCTCAAAGGACGAGGACGCCGTAATGGTGAACTCCGGCTTCTTAAACGGTATGCCCGTCAAGGCCGCTATCCCGACCATGATAAAATGGCTGGGTGAGAAGGGGCTTGGACACGAGAAGGTCAACTTCAAGCTGCGCGACTGGGTTTTCTCCCGCCAGCGCTACTGGGGCGAGCCTATTCCCATCATAAACTGCCCGAACTGCGGCTGGGTGCCCATGGACGAGGCTGATTTGCCCCTGATCCTGCCCGAGGTTGAGAGCTACGAGCCCACCGATACCGGTGAGAGCCCTCTGGCTGCCATGCGCGACTGGGTTGAGTGCAGCTGTCCGAAGTGCGGCGGCCCTGCCGAGCACGAGACCGACACCATGCCCAACTGGGCCGGCTCAAGCTGGTATTTCCTGCGCTACATGGACGCGCACAATACCGAGGGCATTGCTTCCAAGGAAGCTGCTGACTACTGGTCTCCTGTGGACTGGTATAACGGCGGCATGGAACATACCACGCTTCACCTGCTCTACTCACGCTTCTGGCACAAATTCCTGTACGACATCGGCGTTGCGCCGACAAAGGAGCCGTATGCAAAGCGCACCAGCCACGGCATGATCCTCGGCGAGGGCGGCGACAAGATGTCCAAGTCACGCGGCAACGTCATTAACCCCAACGACATAGTCGACAGGTACGGTGCTGATACTCTGCGCCTGTATATCATGTTCATAGGCGATTTCGAGAAGTCCGTACCCTGGTCGGACAACGCGGTCAAGGGCTGCAAGCGCTTTTTGGACAGGATCTGGGCTCTGGCGGAGGAGCGCATAGGCGGCACAGACGCCATGTCGGCGGCAAACGAGAAGCTCGTGCACAAAACCATCCAGAAGGTTGGAGCGGATATTGAGCACATGAAATTCAACACCGCTATTGCGGCACTTATGAGCCTCATCAACCAGTTTTACGAGAAGACACCGTCCCGGGGGGACATAAAGGCGATGCTTATGCTGCTGAGTCCGTTTGCGCCCCACATTGCCGAGGAGCTTTGGGAAATTCAGGGCTTTAAGGGCATGGCCTGCGAGCAGGACTGGCCTGAATTCGACATCGAGAAGACCAAGGACGACGAGAAGGAGCTGGCAGTTCAGGTGAACGGCAAACTGCGCGGTACCGTCATCGTTCCGGCCGACTGCGAGGATGAGCTTGCGGTCAGCGCGGCGCTCGCAGATGAGCGCGTCAAGAGATATACTGACGCCTGCGATATCGTCAAAACGATCGTCATAAAAAACAGGATAGTAAACATAATTGTGAAGCCTTCCAAGTGACTTTTGCTTGACATCGAGGGCCAGACAACTTATAATGCTAACGTTAACGGGTTTAAATAGCCCCTACAGCACCGCATGGTGTCATTGGAGGGAGGGAATAAAATGTCTGAAGTCTATATTAAAGAAAATGAGTCGCTTGACAACGCCCTTAAGCGTTTTAAGCGTAGCTGTGCCAAGGCCGGAGTTATGGCTGACCTGAGGAAGAAGGAGTATTACCAGAGCCCCAGCGTCAAGCGTCGTAAAAAGTCCGAGGCCGCCCGTAAGAACAAGAGTAAGCGTTATTATTAATTTTAATTTTTAATGCTAAAAAGCACCCGCTCTGCGGGTGCTTTTTTTGTAAGTATCCGTAAATATTAAACTACATACCGTTTAGCTCATCGTCCAGCCAGGTATCGGTGGGAGAGAGCCGCCTTGTGAAGATGCGGCCTGCGTTGGCGCTGTCCTTACTCTGGTGGAACTTGAATATTGTCTCGCCGTTTGCAAGCTCACCAAGAATCTCAATTTTGCCCTGCGGATGGCTCATAGCATAGCGCAGACCCTTGCCAAAGCCGTTTTGCAGTGCTTTCGCCTCTTCAACGATCTTGAGACCCTCGGAGATGGGGACCTGGAAGCGGCCCTGCACGCCCTTGACAGGACGGCACTGGAAAATGTAATAGGGGGTCACTCCCATGCGTGTGAGGCCGGAGAGAAGCGCTGAGAGTGTCTGTGGCCTGTCATTGACGCCACGCAGCAGGACAATCTGGTTTCTGACCTGAACGCTTCGTTCGATCATCGCGCGAACGGCCTTTGCCGATTGCTCGGTAATCTCGCGCGGGTGGTTAAACTGGGACACGAGGCAGAGCGCCTTGCGCCGGGAGTATTTTTCGAACATGTCCAGAAGCTCCGGGTCATTATATATACGCTCCGGCAGTGTCACGGGGATGCGTGAGCCAAAGCGAATGAAATCCAAGTGATCAATTTGTGTAAGCTCATAAAGATAACGCTCTATTATGGCGTTCGAGTTCATGAAGGCGTCGCCGCCTGAGATGAGGACATTCGTGATCTCCTCATGCTGGCTGATATATTCAGCCGCGATGTCAACGCGCTTGTTAAGCTCGTCGTTGGAAAGCCCGACCAACCGCTTGCGGAAGCAGTGGCGGCAATACATTGCGCATTGGTTCGTCGATAAGAGCAGTGCTGTCTGTTTGTATTTGTGCTGCAAACCTCCCAGTTTGGTGTTGGAGGCCTCTCCGCTTGTGTCAAACGAGCCACCCGCGTCAAACTCCGAGAGTGATGGGATACACATCCTCGCAATTTCGTCGTTTGGATTGGACTTGTCAACCAGCGATAGATAATAGGGCGTAATTAGCATCGGGAAAACGTCAATAATCTCTGCATAGCGCGCTTCCTCCTCGGGAGAGAGCCCCAAAAACTCGGCTAATTGCCTCGCAGTACTAACGCCTTCCTTCAATTGTTGCTGCCAGCTCAAAAGCTGTCACCGTCCTTTCTGATATTAATGTACAAAAAGTATTATAGCACAAAAGCGCATATTTGTGCAAATCGACATGCGCCTTGAAATCATAGAAATTTTGGGTTATAATGCTGACAAAACTACCAAAAACAGAGGTTGAATATGGACAATGTTGGGTATCGATCAATATACAGGCTCTGCACGACACAGGAGATGGACCCGGTAAAGACTTTTGACTGCGGTCAGTGCTTCCGCTGGAACCCTGACGAGAGCGGCGCATACTGCGGTGTGGCTGCCGGACACGCCGCCCGGGTTTTCAGCGAGGGCGACTATGTTTACATACAGACGCGTGAGCAGTCACTGGATTTTTGGCACGGGTATTTCGATCTGGACACTGACTATGATGCAGCACGCAGAAGCGTTGAAATTTGCGATTATCTCAAGGAATGCGCGGAATATGGCTCAGGTATCCGTATTTTGAGGCAGGATAAATGGGAGGCGCTGTGCTCGTTCATAATATCGCAGTGCAATAACATCCCGCGCATCAAGACGATTGTGGAGCGGATGTGCAGCCTTTTCGGCGAGCGTATTGATACAGGCTGGGGCACATTTTTTTCCTTCCCGCAGGCCGAGCGAATAGCGGAGCTGACGCTGGAGGATCTGGCAGCCCTGAGATCGGGCTACCGCGCCAAATATATCCTTTCAGCGGCAAAGGATGTGTCCTCGGGGGCGATTGACCTTGAGGCGCTGGCGCTCATGTCCGGTAACGATGCCAGAACTGAACTTAAAAAACTTGAGGGAGTCGGCGACAAGGTTGCGAACTGCGCCGTGCTGTTTGGTCTGCACTGCATGGATGCGTTTCCGGTTGATACCTGGATAAAAAAGGCGCTCGGCACATACTTTCAGCCCGACTTCGACCCGGCGTGCCTGGGCGAATATGCCGGACTTGCCCAGCAGTATATGTTCTATCATGCCAGGGAAAATAAAATTGCGGCTAATGAGCCGCTGGCAACGCTTAAATGACAAGTTACAAAAACTGATGTACAGAAAAGTCGGCAAACATCGCCAAACTATGGCCTTATGGGCTGAAACTGGTTGACTTGAGGGTAGGTTGTGGTAGAATAAATAATTACAAATATATTAAAGAAAATATACGGGGGTGCATTACGTATGGAGAGAATTGAGAACCATTCACATCGTTTTGTGGGAGAGGGCCTGACGTTTGACGACGTACTTCTGGTGCCGGCAGAGAGCAATGTTCTGCCTCCAGATGTGGACCTCTCCACAAATCTGACAAAGAAAATCAAGCTCAGAACGCCCATCATGAGCGCGGCTATGGACACGGTAACCGAATACCGCATGGCAATCGCGATCGCGAGAGAGGGCGGCATCGGCGTTATTCACAAGAGCATGCCCATCGACATGCAGGCTGAGCAGGTTGACATGGTCAAGCGCTCGGAGAACGGTGTAATCACAAACCCATTTTTTCTCGGCCCCCAAAACACCCTTGGTGAGGCTGACGCACTGATGGCGAAGTTCCGCATCTCAGGCGTTCCTGTTGTGGACGATAACGGCAAGCTCATCGGCATCATCACAAACCGTGACATGAAGTTTGAGGACAACATGTCGCGCAAAATCACGGAGATCATGACCTCCGAGGGTCTCATAACCGGACGTGAGGGCACGACGCTTGCGGAGGCCAAGGAGATACTCCGCCGCAACAAGATCGAGAAGCTGCCTATAGTTGACGCTGATTTCAGACTCAAGGGTCTGATAACCATAAAGGATATAGAGAAGGTTCTCAAGTACCCCAGCTCCGCCAAGGACGAGCATGGCAGACTGCTGTGCGCCGCCGCAATCGGCGTCACGGACGATATACTTGACAGGGCGGGGGCGCTTGTCGCCGCCGGTGCCGACGCGCTGGTTTTGGACAGTGCCCACGGTCACTCTGCCAATATCATGCGCTGTGTCGGACTCGTGAAGGAGAAATATCCTGAAATTCAGCTCGTAGCAGGCAACGTCGCAACCGCAGAAGGCACGGAGGCTCTCATAAAGGCCGGAGCCGACTGCGTCAAGATCGGCATTGGCCCCGGCTCTATCTGCACTACCCGCGTGGTGTCCGGAATCGGAATGCCCCAGATAAGTGCCGTTCTGCGTGCCGCGGAGATGGCGGATAAGTATGGCGTTCCCATCATCGCGGACGGCGGAATCAAGTATTCCGGCGATATTGTCAAGGCAATCGCCGCCGGTGCTCAGGTGGTCATGATGGGCTCAATGCTCGCAGGCTGCGAGGAGAGCCCCGGGGAATCCGAGATTTATCAGGGCCGCCAGTTCAAGGTCTACAGAGGCATGGGCAGCATAGGCGCCATGCAGAAGGGCAGCGGCGACCGCTACTTCCAGTCAGGAACACGCAAGCTGGTGCCGGAGGGTGTCGAGGGTCGTGTGCCTTATAAGGGAGCCGTGTCCGACACTATTTTCCAGATGATGGGCGGACTGCGCAGCGGCATGGGCTACTGCGGCGTGGGGAACATTGAACAGCTGCGCACCCAGACCAAGTTTGTCCGCATAACGGGCGCGGGACTGAGAGAGAGCCATCCCCACGATATCTATATCACGAAGGAAGCGCCGAACTATACCCTGAATCCTCAGACCTAGATGACGAGCTTTGATAAAGAAATTGATCAGCTGCGCGACTGGATAGCTCAGAGCGACAATATTGTGTTCTTCGGCGGTGCCGGTGTGTCCACAGAGTCGGGCATACCGGACTTCCGGAGCGTTGACGGGCTGTATAATCAGAAATGGAAATACCCGCCGGAGACGATTTTGAGCCGCAGTTTTTTTGACCGCGATCCGGAGGAGTATTACCGTTTTCACCACGAGAAGCTTGTCGTAGACGGCGTTTTGCCGAACAGGGCGCATCTTCGCCTGGCAGAGCTTGAGCGCGAGGGCAGGCTTCGCGCCGTGGTGACACAGAACATAGACGGCCTGCATCAGCTTGCGGGCAGCAAAAACGTGCTGGAGCTGCATGGCAGCATTCTGCGCGCTTATTGCACGCGCTGCCGCAGGGCGTATCCGGCTGAGGATATGAACGCCTGTGTAGGCGTGCCGCGCTGCCCCTGCGGCGGAGTGGTGAGGCCGGACATTGTCCTGTATGAGGAGCCGCTTGACAGGCGCGTTATTGAGGATGCGGTGAAGGCGATAAGTCAGGCTGAGGTTCTCATCATCGGCGGCACCTCGCTGGGTGTTTACCCCGCTGCGGGGCTTGTTGACCATTATCGCGGCAGTAAGCTTGCGCTTGTGAACCTGTCGGAAACCCCGTATGACCACTGCGCGGATATCATTATCCACGACAAGATCGGAGAGGTGTTCGCACAACTATGAAACGCATAAACGTACTCGGAGTCGGCTTCGACGACCTCACAATGGCAGAGGCTGTCGAAGCCGCACTCGGGCTCATCGCTGACGAGCCCGGCAAATATATAGTGACGCCGAATCCGGAGATCGTCATGCTGGCTCAGGAGGATGCGGAGTTTTGCGGCATCCTGCGGGAGGCGGCGCTTGTCCTGCCGGATGGCGTAGGCATTATAAAGGGCGCGTCCATTCTCGGAACACCCATGAAGGGCAAACTGCCCGGCATAGATTTTGCCTGCGCGCTCATGGCGAGACTCGCCGCGCGCGGCGGCAGAGTGTACCTCTTCGGCGCGAAGCCGGGGGTCGCGGAGCTTGCCGGCAAAAAACTCACGGAGCTGTATCCCGGGCTTGTAATAGCGGGCTGCTCGGACGGATATTTTGAAGATGACGAGCCAATCAAGGCGAAGATAAGCTCGGCAAAGCCGGACCTTTTGCTTGTGTGCCTCGGCGCGCAGAAGCAGGAACGCTGGATGCGCGAGAATATGGGCATGCCCGGTGTCGGGCTGATGGCCGGTCTGGGCGGGAGTCTGGACGTTTTCGCAGGCACTGTCAGGCGCGCACCGGAGCGCTGGCAGCGCATGGGTCTTGAGTGGCTATATAGAATTCTGCGCGAGCCTCGGCGTATAGGACGGGCGATGAAACTGCCGCAATTTGCCATAAAGGTGAGCGCGCAGAGAATAAAAGGGAAGAATTATGACTAAAATGGGTAAGCTCATAGTTATTGAAGGCATAGACGGCAGCGGCAAGTCGGCGCAGTACCGCCGCCTTTGCGCACGCTTCGAGCAGGAGAAAATTGAACATAGAAGCATTGTTTTCCCGCGCTACGACGAGGAATCCTCTGCACTCATCCGCATGTATCTCGGCGGAAGGCTGGGGGAAAAACCCTCGGATGTGAGCGCCTGCGCGGCCTCCATTTTCTATGCAGTTGACCGCTATGCTTCGTATATGACCGACTGGGGCGAGTATTATAGAAACGGCGGGATCCTCCTCTCCGACAGATATACAACCTCAAACGCAGTACATCAGGGCGCAAAGCTGCCCGATAGTGAGCGGGCGGCCTTTTTCGACTGGCTGTACGATCTCGAATATGTTAAACTTGGTCTGCCTGCACCTGATATGGTTATATACCTCGATGTTGATCTGGAGACTTCACAGCGCAGGATGCGCCATCGCGAGGAAAAAACCGGGACTGATGCGGATATTCACGAGAAGGATACGGCATATCTGGAGTCCTGTCTCAAAACAGGCGCCGCCGCCGCCGCGCATTACGGCTGGAGGCGGGTGGACTTTCAGAAAAATGGCGTTGAGCGCTCTATTGAAGATAAGCATGAGGAGATATACTCTATAGTAAGGCAGGGACTATGAACAGCGATAAAACACTGCTCAGGCTGGAGATTCGGCAGTCGATAGCGATGCTTGCCGAGAGTTATATAAAAAAGAGCGATGCCCAGATCACAAATAAACTACTGAGCATGCCGGAGTTTAAGCTGGCGCGGCGAGTTTTCACCTATTACTCCGTGGGTCGCGAGTGCGACACGAGGGAGCTTATTGCCTCAGCCCTTGGCGAGGGCAGGGTGCTGGCTCTGCCGCGGGTTTATGGTAACGGTGTGATGGATTTTGCGCAGTATGGCGGAAAACTTGTTCCCGGATCATTGAAGATACCGGAGCCGGATGCCGGTTCACAGGTGCTAAAACCCGACGAATGTGATATAATGATCGTGCCTGCACTCTGCTGTGATGAAAGGCTTCATCGCCTGGGGCAGGGCGGCGGATATTATGACAGATATCTGCCGGAAGTCAAAGCTCTTAAGGTAGCGTTCTGCCGCGAAAAGCTTTTGCAAAAGAAATTGCAAAATGAATGGAACGATTTCCCCGTTGATATCGTCATAACAGAACAGCGGGTGCTCCGGGCAAATTAAAAACAGGGCTCCGAAGAGCCCTGCCTTGTTACGGGACTATGCTTCTGGCTAATTAGCAGCAGCCGCAGTTATTGTTGTTGTTGCAGCTATTCTCGCAGCCGCAACCGCAGCCGCCCCATCCGTTGCCGCAGACAAAGAAAAGCAGGATGATAATTATAATCCAGGAGCTTCCACCGCCGCAGTTATTTCCACAGAACATTTTTAAGACCTTTCTCCGCGCTAAAAGAATTTTTTTACTACGTAGGCCGCACCCCGCGCGGGGGGTCGGACACGAGTTATGTTTCTGTCGTGTCGACTAACGCTTCTTGCGTCGTCTGAGCCATAATATGCGCGACACGTCAAACACGTTACCTGGGAGAACTCCAATTATGCAGGATAATTTCGACAAGTTAAATGAAATATTTGGTGTCAAGCCCGACACCGCCGCTGAGCCTGATGAGAAGTCCGCGGTCGAATCTGCCGGCAAGGCGGGGGCGGTTCGGGATGATGAAAAGAACCCGCTGGAGAAGCTGGACAGGCTTCTCTACAACCCTGACGTGCATGCCCGTCGTGAAGAGCAAGAGGACGAAGACGAGCTTGAAGAGCGGGATTACATGCCGATACGGCCGAGCCGGGCCGGAAAGGTCGGTTGCCTCGGCGGGCTGATGTATTTTGTCTTTGTCATCAGCATTAGCGTCATCCTTGCCTGCCTGGGCTGGATGGCGGCGTCTGACGTTCTTGCGCTCAACAAGCCCATGCTGGAGGCAACAATAACCCTGCCGGATAGCGAGTTTACGGATGTTGTGCTTGATGTGACGGACTCCGGGGGCAATGTGACCGGCACGAGAAACGACAAAAAAGCTAATATCAATTTTGTGGCAAACTCACTCAAGAGTGCGGGCATAATTGAGTATAAATGGCTGTTTAAGCTTTTCTGCGCGGTGTCGGACGCGGATATCAAGATCGACCCGGGCACCTATGAGCTCGCAACTGATCTGGATTACCGTGCGCTGATTAAAAACATGCAGGTGGGCACAGGAGCCATGATAACCACAAAAGTCATGTTCCCTGAGGGCTACACGATGCAGCAGGTTTTTGAGAAGCTTGAGGAGGAGGGAGTATGCTCGGTTGACGACCTCAATGAGGCGGCGTCCGACTGGGTTTATAACTATAGCTTCCTTGACTGGTCCGAGACTGGTGACAAGTCGAGGCTTGAGGGATATCTCTTCCCGGACACCTACGATTTCTATCAGGGGATGCAGGCTTCCAGTGCTATAAACAAGTTCCTTCAGAACTTCCACGGCAAGCTGACTGCCGATATGTATAAGCAGGCTGAAAATCTCAACATCTCGCTCCATCAGGCGATCATAATTGCGTCGATGGTCGAGGCTGAGGCTGCAAACGATGAAGAACGCGCGACGATCGCGTCTGTCATATACAACCGATTGAGCATCGGGCAGGCATTGCAGATTGACGCGACGATTCAATACGTCCTGCCTGAACGCAAGGAAAACCTGAGCAACGAGGATCTCCAGATCGACAGTCCCTATAACACCTATCTCTATGCGGGTCTGCCCCCCGGGCCGGTTTCAAACCCGGGTCTGGCCTCGATAAATGCCGCGCTTCAGCCGGCAAGCACGGGCTATTACTACTACGCACTGGATATGGAGACAATGTCGCATAGGTTCTTCGTGACCTACGAGGAGCATCAGGCATTTGTCGCCACTCAGGACTATTCCGGACTATAAAACACCAAGAACCCTCCTTGCCTATGGCAAAGAGGGTTCTTTTGCATATTTTAACTGGAATCAAGGGCGTGAACTGATCCGCGCTACTTGACAATAGTGCAAAATATGATAAAATATCATCCGCAACGCCTTGACGGAGCAAAGCGGAACGGGACGACTAAAGCGAGAGGGGAACGGTGAAAGCCCCTTGGAAATCCCGCCGTAAGCCACTCCTGAGCGGCCTGTGAGGAACAGGACGGCCGGTCACCGATAGAGGACTGCATGAGATGCGCCTGTATGCGCAGATCAGGGTGGTACCGCGGACAATATCTCCGCCCCTGACAGGGGGTAGGGGATTTTTTTATTTTGGGAATAATAATCTTACTATATCTGGAGGAAAAGATGATGAGAAATCCGAAGCCGTTTGGCTTGAACGAACTTCGCGAGATGTTCCTGCGCTTTTTTGAATCGAAGGGACATCTGCGCCTGCCGAGTTTTCCGCTCGTGCCCCAGAACGACCCTTCACTGCTGCTTATAAACTCCGGCATGGCGCCCATGAAGCCTTTTTTCACCGGCGAG
>CAZHUG010000037.1:0-12989 GCA_964535405.1 uncultured Oscillospiraceae bacterium
GCACTTGGCGCTGCAGAGTATGCCCGCCAGAAGGGCATCGCGAAGGGCGCATAAGCGGGGTATATAAGTAATTGGCACGTCCGGTGACAGGTTGTTGCCGGACGTGTATTAATTGTTACAAAAATTTGTGTAGAATTTTCTCCGGAACCTTGCTATAATATACTGATGAAATTTATTATGTACGTCAGGGAGGTTGAGCGGAATGGACATTGAACTGACCGACAGAGAATTCCGGCGACTGCTCGACATGGTGTATGTTGGCAACTGGGTTCTGAATTCTACGCGCGGCGATGACCGTTTTGAGGACTATGATCTGCTTCAGGAGAAGCTTTTTGCGTACTGCGCCAAAACAGGCATGAAGGAGCTGTATTCCACCTGGTATGGTCACGTGCTTCCGTCCAAGGCCTTTGAAGAGGGCGGCATACACGAGGCAATAGCCGACTATGAGGATTCGGTTTTCTTCGATATACTGGCGGAGGAGCTTGCCAGACGCGACATGACTCAGGACGCGAACGATCCGGAGGATTTAGAAGTTCTGGTGAGTCGCATGGACGAGTATATAAGCGAATTTGAGAAGAATGGAATTGACAATCTGTCAATAGATAATTTAAGCTCATGATTTATACAAAGATAATTGAAAGTGAAATAGGCGCCCTGACGCTCACAGGCAGCGACACTGCTTTGCATGAGCTTCGTTTTGGCGCGCATGGGACGGAGCGCTCCGCCCCGATATTGGAGCTTGCGGCGGGGCAGCTGCGCGAGTATTTTGCCGGGGAGCGACAGGAGTTTACGCTGCCGCTTGAGCCGAAGGGCACGGATTTCCAGATGAGTGTCTGGAAGGCGCTGACACAAGTGCCGTATGGCCAGACGCGAAGCTATGCCCGGATCGCAGCCGAGATCGGCAATCCAAAGGCGGCTCGCGCCGTCGGCATGGCGAATAACAAAAATCCGATTGCGATCATCATACCTTGTCACAGAATCGTCGGCTCAAACGGTGCCTTGACAGGTTACGCCGGCGGACTGGAAATCAAGCGCCGGCTTCTGGCTCTGGAAGCGAAAGAGTAAAATGTGACAAAACTGACAAATTAATAAAAAAACGCTCCTGTGGAATAATACCACGGGAGTGATTTTTTTTGAAGATGACAAACGAACAGTATGCGGAATATGTGAAACGGAAATCTCCGCCCTCACCGATCTGGCCTGACCTGCTTCGTGCCTTCCTGATCGGCGGCACCATCTGCTGCATAGGTCAGGGGATAGGAAACCTTTGGAGGCTTGCGGGTCTGGATGCAGAAGTCTCTGCAACAGCCACGTCAATGACGCTGGTATTTATCGGCGCACTTCTCACAGGTCTCGGACTCTACGACGATATCGCAAGACTCGGCGGTGCGGGCACGCTTGTGCCGATAACCGGCTTTGCAAACGCCGTTGTGTCCCCGGCGCTGGAGTTTAAAAGTGAGGGACTGGTGACCGGCATGGCGGCAAAAATGTTCATCATCGCAGGGCCGGTTATCGTATTCGGCATAAGTGCCAGCGTGCTGTATGGGCTTATACTCTGCCTTTTCGGCATAGCCTGAGCAAAGTGTCCCTTGCTACCTCGCGAACAGTGATATATAATTATGGAAAATTATTTTTGAGGTGGCATATGAACGGCTTTACTTTGCACACCCCCACGAAGATCTATTTCGGCAGGGGGGAATATAAAAATATCGGCACGATTGTCAGGGGCTACGGCATCAGAAAGCCGCTCGTTTACTACGGCGGCGGCAGCGCCGTCCGCTCCGGATTGCTGGCGGAGGTCGCCCGGGCGCTGGGCGACGCGGGTCTCGAGTTTGAGACATTCGGCGGGGTCGAGGCAAACCCGAGCGTCGACTTCTGCGAGAAGACGATCGAGTTTCTGCGCCAAACCGACTGCGATATGATCCTGGCTGTCGGCGGCGGCAGCGTGATTGATTCCGCCAAAATGGCCGCGCACTGCGTCAGAACTGGCTACAAGCCCTGGGATATAACTATGAGAAAATGCCTGCCGATTGACAGTCTGCCTGTCGGCGTCATACTCACAATCGCCGCCACCGGCAGTGAGACGAGCGACAGCGCGGTGCTCACAAACACCGGGCTGGCTCAAAAGCGCGGCTTCGGCAGTGATGCAAACCGTCCGCTCTTTGCCGTCATGTCACCGGAGCTCACCTTTACGCTTCCGGCATATCAGACCGCCTGCGGAACGGTTGATATTATGATGCACACCATGGAGCGCTATATCTGCACGAACCCCGATAACGAGCTGACCGACAGGCTGGCGGAGGGGCTGCTGGTGTCCGTCATCGGCGCGGGGGCTCGCGCCATGGAAAACCCCGAGGACTATGAGGCACGCGCGACGCTGATGCTGGCGGGGAGCCTGTCGCATAACGGGCTGATGGGCGTCGGGCGTGACTGCGGACTCTGGGCGCATAAGCTCGAGCATGAGATGAGCGCGCTTGACGGGAAAATTGCGCATGGTGCGGGGCTTGCGGTGCTCTGGCCTGCGTATCTGAGTTTTTTTCTCAGACGCGGTCTGCTCATGCCCAGACTCTGCCGCTACGCGGTGGAAATTTGGGGCATACGCATGGACTACGAGCGGCCTGAGCGCACGGCTCGTGCCGGCATAGACGCCACACGCGAGTATTTTAATAAGCTCGGCATGCCTGCGACGCTGTCTGATGTTGGACTGGATGAGCGGAGCATAGCAGCCATGAGCGATAAATGCACGAAGTTCGGCGAAGTCTTCTTTCCGAGTGCTGTGGAAATCGGCAGGGCGGAGGTGGAGGAGATATTCAGACTCTGCCTGTAATTGCATGACAAAAGACAGCGCCCGGCGGTTCATCCCGCAGGGCGCTGTCTTTTGTCTTATCGCTTTAGGATATCCCCCCGGAAATGATCTCGCGTGAGCCTCACAACGACTCCTGACAGGCCGATAAGCGCGATGAGGTTGGGTATAGCCATCAGGCCGTTGAGCGTGTCTGCGATGCTCCAGGCAAGTTTCAGGTCCATGGTTGCGCCGACAATGACGATGCCGACAAATACAATCTGATATGTCTTTATAACCCTGCTGCCAAAGAGATATTCTATACAGCGCGTGCCGTACAGTCCCCAGCTGAGGATGGTGGACAGCGCGAACAGTGAGATTCCGATGGCTATGATGAGACTCCCGGCCTTGTCACCAAAGACAGTGCCGAGCGCCTGAGCGTTGAGGGCGGTTGTGCCCTTCACGCCGTAGTTAAGATCAATGCCGCTGATGAGCAGGGTGATTCCGGTGAGTGTGCAGATCACAATGGTGTCCATGAAAACTTCAAAGATGCCATAGAGTCCCTGCATAACGGGGTTATTCTCGCTGGATGCGGCGTGAGCTATTGGAGCGGAGCCGAGGCCAGCCTCGTTTGAGAATACGCCGCGCTTTACGCCCCATTCGATGCACATTTTAAGCGTGAATCCGGCTGCGCCGCCGACAACCGCGCCCGGGGTGAATGCGCCCTTGAAGATCATGGTAAAGACGTTGCCGAGGTTTTGGATGTTCCCGACCACGACAGCCAGGCAGGCGATGATGTAGATAACACTCATGAAGGGAACGAGCTTCTCTGTGACACTGCCGAGGCGCTTAATGCCGCCGAGCAGGACCAGCGCGACGATGATCGCTATGATTGCGCCGATAACGACGTTGATAGTCCCGGCTGATGCTGCCATGCCGGGGTTATAAGCCTGAATTGCGGTGTTTATGGCACTTGTTATCTCTCCGACCTGCACCGCGTTGCCGATGCCAAAGGCGGCGAGCATTCCGAATACAGAGAAAATATAGGCGAGCGGCTTCCACTTTTTGCCCAGACCGTTTGTTATGTAGTACATCGGGCCGCCGACCCAGTCGCCCTTGGCGTTTCGTTCACGGAAGCGGATGGCCAAAACGACCTCGGCATATTTGGTGCACATTCCGATAAGCGCGGTCACCCACAGCCAGAAGATCGCGCCCGCTCCGCCGAGAGTGACAGCGAAGGTGATACCGGCGATGTTGCCTGTACCGACTGTTGCCGCCAGGGCGGTTGTCATGGCCTGAAATGGTGTGACGGCACCTTTGTCCGTTGTTTTCTGCTTGGAGAATACTTTGCCGAGTGTGTTTTTCATGGCATAGCCAAAGTGTGTAAATTGAACACCCTTGTTGCGTATGGTCAAAAATACTCCTGTACCAACGAGAAGCACAAGCATAGGGATTCCCCAAACAATGTCGTTGAGCCAGTCATTGGCAATCTCGATCGTGTCAAAAATAATATTCATACGCTCTCTCCTTTATATGCATATCCTACGCGAGATGACGGCAACGGAGAACAAAAAAGATTGCTTTAACCTCCTCAAACTGAAAAAACATTATCCAAGCCGACAAACTATTATTGTCTAAAAATATATATCATCCGCCCAGGAAAAGCAAGTGCTTTCTGTAAGCGGACATTATTTCAGTGCTTGATAACTAATTCAGCGCTGCAATTTATTTGAAGCTTTGACAAAATGCCGGTCGGTCACTATACTGTGTGCATGGATATAAATGATGAGATGTCAAAAAAACGCCTGCTTGAATTATCTGACAGAGCGTATGCGCGGGGGCGCTGGATGTATACTGAGTTTCTGACCTTGGCGGAGCAGGACAGCCTGTCCCGCCTGCGCCTTGCCACGCCATATATTTTGCTGGGTGGAACAGAAAATGCCGAGCGCCGTGTCGCAGCCTTCGGCTCGGAGGCTCTGTGCGGCTATGAGCCCGAGGCACCGGTCTGCTGTCTGGAGCTTGCGCCGACAGCGCCCAAGTTCGCGGATGAGCTGACCCACCGCGACTTCCTGGGTTGCCTGATGGCTCTGGGCCTGCGGCGGGAGGTGCTTGGCGATATAGTGATATATGAAAACCGGGGCTATGTGTTTTGCCTTGCCTCAATAGCGGACTATATAAGTGAACAGCTCACCGAGGTGCGGCGCACGACGGTGTCCGTGCGCCTTGCCGAGACTCTGCCGCCTGCACTCACGACGCTTCCGGAGATAACTGTGCTTGTTGTGGCGTCCGAGCGGCTCGACGCGCTGGTTGCCGCGGTATACAAGCTCTCCAGATCAGAGAGCCTGAAGTTCTTCGAGCGGGAGCGGGTGTTTGTCAACAGCCGCGCTGCCAAAAGCCCGTCTGCGATGCTCCGGAGCGGGGATGTTGTTTCAGTCCGCGGCCTGGGGCGGTTTAGCTATGAAGGTATCAGCGCGCAGACGCGAAAGGGCAAGCTCCGTGTGGAGCTTCGCATATATTGATGAGAGCGCAGGGCGCATAAACTATTAAAAGTTCTCATATAATCAACCACGACATGCGGGAGTGGTGTATATGAGGACTGACATTGAGGAGCGTGCCATAAGGCTCGCGGAGTACATAACTGAGAACCGGGTAACCGTCCGCGCGGCTGCGAAACAATTTGGCATCTCCAAGTCAACCGTACATAAGGATGTCACCGAGCGGCTAGAGACGGTCAGTCCGGAGCTACACGCGCAAGTGCGCAAACTGCTTGAGCAGAACAAGGCCGAACGCCATATTCGTGGCGGTCTTGCCACGCGCAGGAAGTACAAAGGAGAATAAAAAAAGGGCGCCACAGATGTGAAAGTCTGTGGCGCACTTTTTATTAGAAGCTCGATATGGGCAGTGACTCGTCGTCACAGCCTTTTGTGATTGACTTAATCACGATATAATAGCTATAATCAGAGTTGACCTGAACCCTTATCCGATCTCCCGCCCGCCGTCCCATCAGGGCACTTCCGACAGGCGACTCCTTGCTGATGAGACCCAGCGGCGCGTTCTGCCTCAGGGTCGTGACGAGGCGTATCTCCCGTTCTTCATCGTCCTGCTCGATATATATCACGACAGTGTCGAACAGCCCGACCTCGTCCTTGGCGGAATCATTGCCGATGACCACGGCGGTATCAATCATCCGTTTGAGATATCGCATTCTGCTGTCGTTGCGGTTTTTCTCTCGCTTTGCCGCCTTGTACTCAAAGTTCTCGCTCAGATCACCAAAGTCCCGCGCGATCTTCACGTCCTCAAGAAGCTGCGGGCGCAGTGTGACATAGCGGTACTCCAGTTCATCGCACATCTTTTTCACATCGACCTCGGTAAGCTCGTCATACATATCGGTGCTTCACCTTATTTCTTAAACTCATCGGCGACCGTGACGAGAAGCTCGCGTATCGGCAGATGCTGGGGGCAAATGTCCTCGCACTTGCCGCAGCCGATGCAGTCGGAGGGCGCGGCCTTGGCGGTATACTTTCTATATTTCTCCAGAGGCTCACTGCCTCCGAACATGCGCTGTGAATTATAGCATGAAAACAGCTCGGGGATCCTGATCCGTGCCGGACAGCCCTCAACACAGTAGCGGCAGGCGGTGCAGGCGATCGTGCCGCGACTGCGCAGGAGCTCGCGCACCTTTGTGACTGCCGCCGTCTCGCGCTCATCCAGCGGCTTGAAATCCGTCATGAAGCTCAGGTTATCCTCCATCTGACCGATGGTGCTCATTCCGCTGAGAACGGTGCGGACATTTTGGAAGGATGCCGCATAGCGTATGGCGTAGCTCGCGTGGCTCCCGCCGCCCAGCGCGTCGAGCACGGCTGCGGCGTCCTCGGGCAGAGCCGCCAGATCGCCGCCCTTGACAGGCTCCATGACGATGACAGGCTTGCCGTGCTTCACGCAGACGTCATATACAGCGCCGCTTTCAACAACGGGATCGTCAAAATCCAGATAGTTCAGCTGGATCTGCACAAATTCAATTTCAGGCCTCTCGCCGAGTATTCTATCGAGAACAGAGGCCTTGTCGTGGAAGGAAATTCCGATGTTCTTGATCTTGCCCTCGGCCTTGAGCTTTGCGGCGGTCTCAAAAGCGCGGCAGGAGACGAATTTGTCGTAGTTTCGACTACTCATGGCGTGCATGAGGTAGTTGTCAAAATACGAAACTCCCGTATACTCAAGCTGGCTTTCAAAAAAGGGAATAATATCAGCCTCGCAGTCAAAATAAGTTTCCGTCAGCTTGTTCGCCAGACTAAAGGACTCGCGGGGATAGCGGGCAGAAAGGCAGTCGCGGAGCGTTGTTTCGCTTCTGCCGCCTATGTAGTTGTGGGCGGTGTCAAAATATCTAAAGCCCGCCTCCATGAAGCGGTCGATCATTTCGCAGACCTGTCTGTTATCGACAAAGCCGTCTGCAGAGCCGATTTCGCCCTCCAGCATGGGCAGGCGCATGATGCCAAAACCGAGTTTTTTCATTGTGTTATATCTCCGTTCCTTATTTTTTTATAAGCTCGCAAACATTGAGCTTGTCATTGTAAACTGAAAATCTCACGTCGAAGCCCGCAAAGCTCATGCCGTAAACCCGCTCCGGCGAGTGCTGATACGCCGGTCGCGGATCCTGCCCGAGCACGGCTATGAGCCCCTCGCGCTTCTCCTGTGGAATCTGCGCGAGCAGCTCCTCGGGGAAATTAACCTCCAGCGCCCGCTCCCATTGTGGCCCTGCAAAGGCCGCGCGCGCGTCGGGCCTCGAGTCGGAGTAGGGAACATAGGGCTTGATATCAAAAATCGGCGTGCCGTTCATGAGATCGGCTCCGGACACGATGAGCGCCGCGCCGTCGGCGTCCACCGCCTCGAGCCTTACACAGGACAGGCCCAGGCAGTTCGGCCTAAACGGCGAGCGCGTCGCGAAAACGCCCATTCGTGTATTGCCGCCGAGTCTGGGCGGCCTCACGGTAGGTGACCAGTCCTCGCGCAGGTTTTCGGAAAATTGCCAGATGAGCCAGATGTGCGAATAACCTTCAATCCCGTGCAGCGCCTCGGGATGACGAAACTCGGGCTCGAAAACTATCCTCGACTTGAGCGTCGCGCAAACTCCGCTCTGCCTGGGTATTCCAAATTTTGAATCGAAATCGCTCTGTATTCGAGCAATCGGTCGGATAATGTGCTGATCGGACATAGACAATCACCTCGGACAACAATTATAACCGATTGACGGAAATGACGCAAGAACAGAACTCGTAATTGTCTAAAACAACGCTTTACTTCATCTCGTTAGCGTGGTAAAATACAGAGAGAAATATACAGAGCATTATGATGCGAAGGAGGCACTATAAATTGGATTTATCTTTTCTTGCTCCTGATGAGCTCTTGACTCTCAGGCTGGCGAGCATTTACAACGCCGCCGGCTATGAAAAATATACCGCGGGCAGGCTTGAGCCTTATGATTTGTATTCCGTAGGGCGTGACTTCGGCCGCGGGGGGATCATCAGCTTTACCGACGGCCGCGGCAGGCTCATGGCGCTCAAGCCGGACGTGACCATGAGCATAATTAAAAATATTACGGCAGACACAACCGTGCAAAAGCTTTATTACTGCGAAAACGTGTTCAGGATAGATAATGACGGCGGCGACTGCAAGGAGATACCGCAGGCGGGTCTTGAGTATATCGGCGGCGGAACGCAGGTGGATGCCGAGGTTCTGGCTCTTGCGCTGGCGTCTCTGCGCGAGATAGGCGGCAGTGTCTCGCTCGACATTGGCCACACCGGCTTTGCTCTGGGACTTTTGGAGCATCTGGGCTTTGATGCGGAGGCCTCGCGGGCGGTTCAGGCCGCGCTCGAGAAAAAGAGCGTCCCGGCGCTTGAGGACATAGCGGCGCGCTCGGGCATCCCCGGCGCGGGGGCGGCACTTATTGACTTGTCTAATCTGGTGGGTAATTTTAAAATGACGCTCGAGCGCGCGCAGGCTATGGCGGTGACGGAGCCTATGAGCCGTGCAATCGATGAGCTTCGGCTTATATACGAAGGCCTGTGCAAAAGCGGCGACGCCGACTGCGTACGCCTTGACCTGTCGCTGGGCGGTGAGGCGGACTACTATACCGGGCTTGTATTTCGCGGCTATGTCTCCGGCGCTCCGGCGGCAGTGCTTGCCGGCGGGCGCTATGACGGGCTCATGCGCCGGTTTAAAAAGCCCCTGCCCGCCATCGGCTTTGCGGTGTATCTGGGCGAGCTGAGCCGCACACTGCGCGGCGGCATTTCTGCCGAATCTGACGGCCCGCTGACCGTGGCGATGCCGAAGGGCAGACTGAGCGACGCGGTGTATAAGCTCTTTGTCGAGCTCGGCTACGACTGCCCCGCAATGCTCGATTCCTCGTCCCGCGCGCTGGTTCTGGACACGCCTGACGGCTCGCTTCGCTTTTTGCTCGTCAAGCCCACGGACGTGCCCGTGTATGTCGAGCGCGGCGCGGCGGATATCGGCGTGGCAGGCAGCGATGTCCTCAAGGAGGGCGGCGCGGATGTGTACGAGCTTTTAGACCTCGGCCTCGGCAAGTGCCGTATGGCCTGTGCCGCGCGAAACGGCTTCAAGGAGGATACGAGCCTGCCTCTGCGCGTCGCGACCAAATACCCGCAGACGGCGGCGCGATATTTTGAATCGATTAACCGCCAGATTGACCTCATAAAGCTCAACGGCAGCATTGAGCTTGCGCCGATTTTGGGTCTGTCTGATGTCATAGTGGACATTGTGGAGACCGGCAGCACGCTGAAGGAAAACGACCTTGGCATAATACATGTGCTTGAGCCTGTTTCAGCCCGGCTGATTGCCAACAAGGCGAGCTGTAAGTTCAGGGCTCGTGAGATATTCGATATAAAAAGACGACTGGAGGAGAAAATATGATTCGCATAAAAAAAAGCTCGGAGCTGGCCTCTGACGGGATACTGTCGCGCGCCGGACAGAGCGCGAACGAGGCTGTGGAGACTGCGGTGGCGGAAATCATCGCGGATGTGCGAGAAAACGGCGACGCGGCTGTTTTGAAATACTGTGAGCGCTTTGACGGACTGCGCCCGGAGCCCATGCTAGTCCCCGCCCGGGAGCTTGAAGCGGCGTATAAGGCCGAGGATCCGGCGTTTATCGAGACTCTGGAGCTTGCAAAGCGCAATATTGAGGAGTTTCATCGGCGTCAGCTGCGTGAGGGCTTTGAGTTTTCCGCCGAGGAGGGCGTCATCCTCGGTCAGCGCGTGCTGCCGCTGGAGCGGGTCGGCCTGTATATCCCCGGCGGCACCGCGGCGTATCCCAGCAGTGTGCTCATGAACGCGGTTCCGGCAAAGCTTGCGGGAGTCGGGGAGCTCATAATGGTCACGCCCCCTGCCAAGGGCGGCGGTGCGGGAGACGGTATCCTCGCCGCGGCCTATGTCGCCGGTGTGGACAAGGTGTATCGCGTCGGCGGCGCTCAGGCCGTTGCCGCGCTAGCATTCGGCACCGAGACCGTGCCGCGGGTGGATAAAATAGTTGGCCCGGGAAATATATTCGTCGCCACAGCCAAGCGCATGGTCTTCGGCGTGGTTGATATTGACATGATAGCCGGGCCGAGCGAGATACTTATCGTCGCCGACGCTGTCTCGGACCCTGTTTGCCTTGCCGCCGACCTGCTCTCGCAGGCGGAGCATGGCGAGCTGTCTCAGGCGGTTCTGGTTTGTGACAGCATGGAGCTTGCCCTCGCGGTTCAGGCGGAGCTTGAGCGCCAGCTTTGTCTCCTGCCGCGGGAGAAGATCGCCCGCGCGTCCATTGACGATTTTGGTCTCATCTGCGTCGCGGAGAATCTTGACGAGGCGATTGATATAGCCAATTCCATAGCGCCGGAGCATCTGGAGCTGTGCGTGGACGAGCCGTTTGCACTGCTCGAGCGGGTGCGCTGTGCGGGCAGTGTGTTTGTCGGGCGAAACGCGCCCGAGGCGCTCGGCGACTATCTGGCGGGACCGAACCACGTTCTGCCGACCGGAGGCACCGCGCGCTTTTCGTCACCGCTGTCGGTGGATGATTTCGTGAAGAAACTCAGCTACGTCAGCTACACTAAAGAGGCTCTGGGCAAGGTTCGCGGGCATGTCGCGCGTTTTGCCAGAAAAGAGGGGCTTGAGGCTCACGCACGCTCTGTTCTGAGCCGTTTCGGGGAGGGAGGATTATGAGTCGTTTTTTCACACAGGCTTTGTCGGCGCTTGAGCCGTATATCCCCGGTGAACAGCCGCAGACAGGCGAAAGCTATATTAAGCTCAACACCAATGAAAGCCCGTTTAAGCCCTCACCCGGGGTGCTTGAGGTTCTGGCGGACCCCGATGCCGCTGCGAATCTCCGCCTGTACTGCGACCCCGCCTGCGGCGATCTTCTCGCTGCGCTGGCCTCCCACTTTGGCGTCGGGCGCGATCAGGTCTTTGCCGGCAACGGCTCGGACGAGGTTCTGGGCTTCACCTTTCTCGGACTCTGCCCGAAGGGCGCGGTGTTTCCGGATATCAGCTACGGCTTTTACCGGATATACTCAAGGCTTTTCGGACTAAGTTATACTCAAATACCTCTGCGTGAGGATTTTACGATTGCGCCGGAGGACTATGCGGCGGAGAGCGGCACGGTTTTCATTGCAAACCCCAACGCGCCCACGGGCATCGCCCTCGATCTGGCCGAAATTGAGCGCATTTTGGCGCAGAACAGGGACAGGCTTGTCGTCGTGGATGAGGCATATGTGGCCTTTGGCGCGCAAAGCTCTGTACAACTGCTGGATAAGTATGATAATCTGTTGGTCATCGGAACCTTCTCGAAGTCTCGAAGCCTCGCAGGTGCGAGACTCGGCTACGCTGTGGGCTCGAAGGAAGTTATTGCGGATCTGAAGAAAATTAAGTTTTCGTTTAACCCGTATAATATAAACAGCCTCAGCCAGCTTGCGGGCTGTGCCGCGCTCGCGGATGAGGAATATCACAAAGCCTGCTGTGCGAGAGTGATTGAGACGAGGCAGCGCGCGTCCTCGCAGCTGCGGGAGCTCGGTTTCACACTGACAGACAGCAGGACAAACTTCGTCTTTGCCGCCTGCCCCGAGGGACTGCCGGCGGGCAGATATTGCCAAGAGCTGCGCAAACGCGGAATTTTGGTGAGGTATTGGAACACGCCGAGGATAGAAAATCATGTGCGAATCAGCATCGGCACGGATGAAGATATGGCGGCGCTCATAGCGGCGACGAGGGAAATTTTGGAGGTATAATATGAGACAGGCAAGCTTTAAGCGCCGCACGAACGAGACTGATATAGTGCTCAGCCTTGATTTGGACGGCCTTGGCGAGTATGAGATAGACACGGGCTGCGGCTTTCTCGACCACATGCTCGGCGCATTGAGCCGCCACAGCGGCATTGACCTCACACTGCGTTGCAAAGGCGACCTGGAGACCGGATATCACCACACGGTCGAGGATTGCGGCATCGCCCTGGGCACTGCCATGCGCAAGGCGCTCGGCGACCGCTCTGGCATTCACCGCTTCGGCGACTGCGCACTGCCGATGGACGAAGCGCTTGTGCTCGCGGCGGTGGATATAAGCGGCAGAGCCGCCTGCGTCTGCGAGCTGGACACGCCCTCACAGCGCATAGGCGACTTTGACACGGAGCTTTTAGAGGAGTTTTTCATTGCGTTTTCGCGCGGCCTCGTCGCGTCTGTGCATCTGCATAAAATTGCGGGCAAAAACAGCCACCACATTGCCGAGGCGGGCTTCAAGGCTCTCGCCCGCGCACTGTCAGTTGCCATCTCCCCGGACGAGAGAAGCGCCGGGCGCATACCATCCACGAAGGGAATGCTGGATTGATGACAGCAATAGTTGATTACGGGGTCGGCAATCTCTTCAGCGTTGTCTCCTCGCTGCGGGCCATAGGCGCCGAGTGCGCGGTCACAGGCGATGCGGACGCAATCCGCCGTGCGGATCGGGTGCTGCTTCCGGGCGTCGGCGCGTTTGCTGACGCCGCGGCAAAATTGCGGGCGAGCGGACTTGTGCCGGTGCTGGAGGATGTTGTCAAAGACGGCAAGCCGGTGCTGGGCATCTGTCTCGGGATGCAGCTTCTGTTTGACAAGAGCCATGAGTTTGGCGAGCATACGGGTCTGGGACTCATACCCGGTGACGCAATATCGCTCACGGGGTCGCTCGGGGATATA
>CAZHUG010000037.1:12999-22070 GCA_964535405.1 uncultured Oscillospiraceae bacterium
ACTCAGGGAAAACGGTTTGGATGATGTGATTAAAAACGAGGCAAAAAAGGGAAAACCGCTTCTCGGAATTTGTTTGGGGATGCAGTTGCTTTTTGATAAAAGCTATGAGTTTGGCGAGCATGAAGGACTGGGGCTGATACCCGGTGATGCGATGTCACTGACCGAGTCGCTCGGTGCTATGGGCCGGGAGCTCAAGGTTCCGCACATCGGCTGGAACAGTCTCGACATCCACAAGCCCGACTGCCCTCTGCTCAAATATGTGAAGCCCGGTGATTTTGTTTATTACATCCACTCATACCATGTGCTTTGTCCCGAGGAATATGTCGTCGCCGCCAGTGAGTACGGCGTGGACGTGACCGGCATGGTACAGAGAGAAAACGTGTTCGGCGCCCAGTTCCATCCCGAGAAGAGTGGAGAGGTCGGGCTCGGCGTATTGAGAGCATTTACGGAGCTGATATTATGAAGATATTTCCTGCAATAGATATAAAGGACGGGCGCGCTGTCCGTCTCACGCGCGGTGAGTTTGACTCTGTCCGCGCATACTCGGATGACCCGCTTGCGGTCGCGAAATCGTTTCTGGATGCCGGAGCGAAGTTTTTGCACGTGGTTGATCTTGACGGAGCGCGGGAGGGAAGCCCCCAAAACCTCGATACCATCCGCGCGATAGCCGAGCTTCCGATGTTTGTCGAGGTCGGCGGCGGCATACGCGACCGGGAGCGCATTTGCCGGATGCTGGATGCGGGAGTGTCCCGCGTGATATTGGGAACCGCCGCACTGCGCGATGAGGCCTTCCTGCGCGCTTCGGTTTCGGAGTTTGGCGATGCTGTCGCGCTCGGAGTTGACGCGCGGGACGGCAAGGTCGCGGTCGGCGGCTGGCTCGAAACCACGACGGTGGACGCCTTCGACTTCATAGGCCGCGCGGGGGACATGGGCGTGAGGACGGTGATCTTCACCGACATTGCCACGGACGGCGCGATGAGCGGCACAAACCTTGCGGCATTCCGGAAACTGACCGCCATGGGCGGGCCGGACATAATAGCTTCGGGCGGCATCTGTTCCATGAGTGAGCTGCGTGAGCTTGCGCGGCTCGGCTGTGCGGGCGCGATTATAGGCAAGGCTCTATACGAGGGAGCCCTGAGCCTTGAGGAGGTATTGGAGATTTGATAACCAAGCGTATAATACCCTGTCTCGACGTGCGGGACGGTCGGGTGGTAAAGGGCAAAAACTTTGCCGGTGTTCGCGATGTGTCAGACCCCGTGGAGCTTGCGGAGTTTTACAATGCTTCCGGCGCGGACGAGCTGGTGTTCTATGATATAACCGCCTCGGTTGAGGAGCGGCCAATTTTCACGGACATACTCAGGCGCGTCGCGTCGGAGATATTCATTCCACTTTGTGTGGGCGGCGGCGTGGGCAGCCTGGCGGATTTTGAAACCGTGCTCAATTCCGGCGCGGACAAGGTCAGCGTAAATTCCGGCGCTATACGCAATCCCGGGCTAATCTCCGACGCGGCGAAGCGCTATGGCAGTCAGTGCGTTGTGCTGTCGGCCGATGTTGCGCTGGTGGGGGAGAGCTGGCACGTGTTTGCCAAGGGCGGCAGGGAGGACACCGGCATCGACGCGCTCGAGTGGATAAAGCGCGGCGAGGAGGGCGGCGCGGGTGAGCTTGTGCTAAACAGCATAGATACAGACGGCGTCAAGCGCGGCTTTGACATGCCCCTGCTCGATGCGGCTTCAAAAATCGTGTCCATCCCGATAATTGCCTCCGGCGGCGCGGGCTGTATGGAGGATTTTGCCGAGCTTTTCAAAAATCCCGGCGTTGACGCGGGTCTTGCGGCGAGCATATTTCACTCGCGTCAGGTCGAGATTCGCGAGCTTAAAGCCTACCTGCGCGATTTAGGCGTCTGCGTCCGGATGTAGGAGGAAATATGGATATAAACCTGATTAAATTCGATGAAAACGGCCTGATTCCGGCGGTTATTCAGGACAATAGCAGCGGTCGTGTGCTCACAGTGGCGTATATGAACCGCGAGAGCCTTGAAATAAGCCTCAAGGAAGGCAGAACCTGCTTCTGGTCGCGCTCGAGAGGAAAGCTCTGGCGCAAGGGTGAGGAGAGCGGCAATGTCCAGCACGTCGTGTCAATTGCCGCCGACTGTGATCATGACGCTCTGCTCGTCCGCGTGAATAAGGACGGCCCTGCCTGTCACCTCGGCAAGGACTCCTGCTTTTCAAACCCGATTTTGGAGGGGGCTGAGCCCTTTGGGCTTCAGACGCTCTATGCACTGCTCGCGGAGCGCCGCGACCTGCGTCCGGAGGGGAGCTATACAAGCTATCTTTTTGACAGCGGTCGTGAGAAGATACTCAAAAAACTGGGCGAGGAGTGCACGGAGACGGTTATCGCGGCTATGAAGGATTCCGAGGAGGAGACGGTGTTTGAGCTTGCCGATCTGTGCTATCACGCGCTTGTTTTGATGGCCGAGATGCGCATTGAACCGTCGGAGGTTCTCAAAAAGCTTGAATCCAGACATGTGATCGACAAGAAGGTCAAACAGCAGACCATGAAATGAGCATAGAAAAAACAAGCCCGGACTATTTTTGTCCGAGCTTGTTTTAAATGAATGTTTATTTAAGATAATATACCTTGTATGGCTTGTCGAGGTGATAGCCGAGCTTTTCCGCCAGCGCGACAGAGCGCAGGTCATGCGCGTCCCAGCTCGGATAAAGCCCGCGCTCAAGACACTCGAGGATGAGTCTCGCGCCGCAGGCCGTGGCAAGGCCGCGCCGCCTGTATTGGAGCTTCGTGTCAATTTCGATCTCTATGCCGTGGCCATAGACGCAGTAGGACGAGGCGCCGGCGACAAGCCTGCCCTCGTGCACTGCCGCCACGCCGAGGCCGCGCAGGTTGTAGTCGTCCCAGTCGTCGAAAAGACTGCACAGATCCTCCGACCAGGGCTCACCCATGGCCTGATTGTAAATTTCCTCGTCGATGAGCTTTATCGTGAACGACTCATCAGGCGCGGCGGCGTATTCGCGTAGCTTTTCAAGGTTAAAGACATGCGGCTCTTTTTTTATGGAATAGCGAAGTGCCTCCTCAACGCGTCCGGCGAGTGCCTTTTCAATGACCGGCTCCCAGTCGGCGCCCAGCGGCGCGATGATTTGGGCTGCTGCCCTTGCCGCGAGCTTTTCGTTGGGCTTGCCGGCGAAGGAGCAAAAATCGCCGACGACTACTTGAGCCGCAGTGGGATTTTCGTCATCGTCCGCAATTGCATAGCCCATGTGACCCTGCAAGCAGGACAGTATCAGCGTATCCTGGTTCCCGGCAAACAGGCCGGCGATTTTACTCATGTCCATGGGTTTTACCTCCTGAGAATGACACATAAGATAGTTTTATAGGATTGTACCAGTGATGCTGTGAAGTGTCAAAGTATTTTTGAAAGAATCAGCCGTTGCAAGACGGCAAAAACTCGTATATAATGATAACATTGCCATAAGATTGGAGTGATTTTGTGAAGTTTACTAAAATGCAGGGCTGCGGCAACGATTATGTATACGTCAACTGCTTCGAGGAAACGATTGACGACCGCCCGGCTCTCTCCCGCAAGGTATCAGACAGGCATTTCGGGGTTGGCTCCGACGGACTTATATGTATCTGCCCGTCAGAGCTTGCGGATTTTAAGATGGATATGTATAACGCTGACGGCTCTCAGGCGCAGATGTGCGGCAACGGCATCCGCTGTCTGGCCAAATATGTCTTTGAACACGGCATGACCGATAAAGAAGTCATCACAGTTGAGACGGGTGCAGGCATAAAAACCCTGTGGCTGAATATTAAGGACGGCCTTGTAGATACCGTGCGCGTCTGCATGGGCAGCCCCGCGTTTGCTCCTGCGGATATTCCCGTGACTGCCGAGGGCGCGGATTTTATAAACCAGCCGGTGGAAGTTGGCGGCGTGATCTGGAATGTCACCGCGGTTTCGGTCGGCAACCCGCATGCGGTTGTTTTTGTGGATAACGTTGACTGGCTGGATCTGCCTGATATCGGCCCGCTGTTTGAAAACGACAGCATGTTTCCCGAGCGCGTCAACACCGAATTTGTGCAGGTGATTGACCGCCAGACGCTCAAGATGCGCGTCTGGGAGCGCGGCAGCGGCGAGACTCTCGCCTGCGGCACAGGCTCCACCGCCACTCTGGCGGCTGCTGTTGTGAACGGTAAATGTGATGATAAGGCCACTGTAAAGCTGCTGGGCGGAGAGCTCACCATCGAGTGGGACAGAAAAGAAAATCTGCTCTATATGACCGGCCCGGCGCGCTACGCCTTTGACGGCGAGCTTTTGATATAAAAGGACGAACATATGATTAAACTTAACGATAACTTTAGCAAGCTTCCCGGAAGCTATCTCTTTGCGGAGGTTACCCGCCGCACTGCCGCGTACTCTGCGGCAAACCCCGACGCGGATCTCATTAAGCTCGGCATTGGCGATGTGACCCTGCCGCTGCCCGCCGCTGTTGTTGAGGCCATGAAGAAGGCGAGCGATGAGCTGGGCAAGGCTGAGAGCTTTGCGGGCTACGGCCCTTATGAGGGCTATGAGTTTCTGCGCCGCGCGATAGCCGATAACGATTACACGCCGTATAACGCGGGCATACGTGCCGACGAGATATTTATTTCCGACGGAGCGAAGACGGACTGCGGCAATATCGGCGATATATTCGCCGAGGACAACATTGTCGCCATCTGCGACCCTGTGTATCCCGTGTATATTGACTCCAACGCGATGAGCGGCAGAGCAGGGGACTGGGACGGGGAGAAGTGGACGAAGATTGTCTACATGCCCTGTGTTGCAGAAAACGGCTTCATGCCCGCCCTGCCCGATACTGTCCCGGATATCATTTACCTCTGCTTTCCGAATAACCCGACCGGCACGACTGCCACAAAGGCGCAGCTCAAGGTCTGGGTTGACTACGCAAACGAGCACGGGAGCATAATTTTGTTTGACGCCGCCTATCGCGCATACATCACCGACCCCGAGCTTCCGCGTTCCATCTATGAAATTGCGGGCGCGCACAGCTGCGCCATTGAGTTCGGCAGCTTTTCAAAGACCGCGGGCTTCACCGGCACGCGCTGCGGCTGGACGGTTATACCAAGAGCGCTTGTGCGCTCGGGGCAGAGCATATATGACCTGTGGATGCGCCGCCAGTCCACGAAATACAATGGCACAGCCTATGTGATTCAAAGAGCGGCGGAGGCGACCTATTCGCCCGAGGGCAAGGCTCAGATAAAAGAGATGGTCGGCTATTATATGAATAATGCCAGAGCCATCCGCGAGGGGCTGGCCGAGGCTGGGCTTGAGCTTTACGGCGGCACTGATTCGCCTTATATCTGGTTCAGGGCGCCTAAGGGTCAGGACTCATGGACGTTTTTTGACCGTCTCCTCGTCGAAGCAAACGTCGTCACAACGCCCGGTGCGGGCTTCGGCCCATCCGGAGAGGGCTTCATCCGCGTGACAGCCTTTGGTGACTATGAGCGCAGCTGTCAGGCAGTGGAGAGAATTAAGAAGATTCTGTGAAATAATGATTTGGAGGATTGAAGGCTTAATATGAAACTCATTATTGATACAACAGAAAATGTGGTGGCTCGCGCCGCCCAAAAATATGTAGAGCTGCTGACAAAAAAACCGGAGGCAGTTTTGGGTCTTGCCACGGGCTCAACACCGCTCGGACTTTATAAGGAACTCATCCGTCTATGCGCCGGGGGCGAGCTGTCATTTGCCAGGTGCTCGACGTTTAATCTGGACGAGTACATGGGGCTTGAGGCAGGTCACAGCCAGAGCTACCGCTATTTCATGAACAAGAACCTGTTCGAGCACATTGATATTCGTCCCGAAGCAACTTTTGTGCCGGCGGGCTTCCTTGACAGTGACGAGCAGGCAGCGGGATATGACAGGCAGATAGCCGGGGCGGGCGGCATTGATTTGCAGCTTCTCGGCATTGGCAACAACGGGCATATCGGCTTTAACGAGCCGCTGACGCCCTTTGATTCCGTGACACATATCGTGAAGCTGACCGACTCGACGCGCGAGGCGAATAAGAGGTTTTTCACATCGCTGGACGATGTGCCGACACATGCCGTCACGATGGGCATACAGACCGTGCTAAAATCCAGAAATATCATCCTCATGGCTCTCGGCGAGGGCAAGGCGGATATAATCAAAAAGACTGTTGAGGGCCGCCCGGATATTTCGGTGCCTGCGTCACTGCTGCAGCTGCACGACAGTGTGGAGATATATCTTGACGAGGCGGCGGCAAGCAAACTCTCATAGCGCTATTTTAAGGCCGCTTAAAGCGGCCTTAAGCAATCTGGAGGTAATAATGTCAAAATATTTCGGAACAGACGGTTTCCGTGGTGAGGCCAATGTGGATCTGACTGCCGAGCACGCCTTTAAGATCGGGCGTTTCCTAGGCTGGTACTACGGCAGAGAAAATAAGGCCAGAGTGGTAATCGGCAAGGACACACGCCGCTCAAGCTATATGTATGAGTGTGCTCTCTCCGCGGGAATTACTTCCTCGGGTGCGGATGCGTACCTGCTTCACGTGACTACAACACCCAGCGTGTCATATATCGCGAGAGTAGACGACTTCGACTGCGGTGTGATGATAAGCGCAAGCCACAACCCCTATCACGACAACGGCATAAAGCTCATAAACTCACAGGGCGAAAAGATGGAGACGGAAATTCTAGCCGAGATCGAGAAATATCTCGAAGGCGAAATTGCCGATATTCCGCATGCAACCGGCAGTGATATTGGCCGCACCATCGACTACGCCGCGGGGCGCAACCGCTATATCGGCTACCTGATATCGCTCTCAACACGTTCTTACAAGGGTGTCAAGGTAGGCCTTGACTGCGCAAACGGCAGCACATGGATGATTGCAAAAAACGTGTTTGACGCTCTGGGGGCGGATACATATGTCATCGGCAACAAGCCGGACGGACTCAACATCAACGTGGACTGCGGCTCGACACATATGTCTGCCCTGCAGGAGCTTGTCCGCGAAAACGGCCTTGACGTGGGCTTTGCCTTTGACGGCGACGCCGACCGCTGTCTGGCTGTTGACGAAAACGGCGATTGTGTTTCCGGCGATGAGATAATGTATCTTTGTGCCAGGGATATGAAGGACAGGGGCAAACTCGACACGAACACGCTTGTCACGACCGTGATGTCAAACTTCGGCCTGTATAAGGCGCTGGAGGAGGCCGACATCGCCTATGAAAAGACGGATGTGGGCGACAAATTTGTCTGGGAGAATATGCGCGAGAATGGTCACCGCCTCGGCGGCGAGCAGTCGGGACATATAATTTTCTCAAACTACACCACAACCGGGGACGGCATGATAACAGCGATCATGATAATGCAGGTCATGCTTGAATCCAAGCTTCCGTTATCCAAGTTGAGAGCGCCCGTGACAATATTGCCGCAGGTTCTCAAAAACGTGGTTGTCGGGGATAAGGACGAAACCATGAACGACGAGGCCGTCAGGCTTGCTGTGGATAATATCACGGCGAAGCTCGGGGGCCGGGGACGCGTGCTCCTGCGCAAGAGCGGCACAGAGCCGTTGCTCCGCGTCATGGCAGAGGCACCCACGGATGAGATATGTGAGGCGGCAGTTAATTTCATCATCTCCTCAATGAAGGAGAACGGGCATTTAGTGAGGATAAAATAATGCTTAAGACTACTGAGCTTTTAGACCTTGCGCATACGATCGCGGCGGAGCTTTTTGCGGATAAGGACCACCCCTGGCAGGTCCTGCCTGAAATCGGTGACTTCATTCTGGCGCTTGGCCCCACGCTTCCGGCAGAGGAGTTTGACAATCCCGGCGAGGGCGTGTGGATAGCGCGTGATGCGACTGTGTTTGCGTCTGCTTATATTGCCGGACCCTGCATAATTGACCGGGGGGCTGAGGTTCGCCACTGCGCTTTTATAAGAGGCAGTGTGATCGTGGGCAGAAATGCCGTTGTCGGCAACGCGGCGGAGCTTAAAAACTCTGTTCTCTTCGATAGCGTCCAGACTCCGCATTATAACTATGTCGGCGACTCGATATTGGGCTATAAGGCTCATATGGGTGCGGGCAGCATCACCTCAAATGTGAAGAGCGACAAGAGCCTTGTTTTTGTCAGCGCCAATGGCGAGAGCTTTGAGACAGGGCTCAAGAAGTTCGGCACAATTTTGGGCGATGAGGTCGAGATCGGCTGTAACAGCGTTTTAAACCCGGGCAGCGTACTGGGCCGTCGCGCCAGTGTGTACCCGACATCGTCCGTGCGCGGCTTTGTCCCCGAGGACTGCATTTATAAGGGCAAGGATGACATTGTAAAAAGAACAAGCTAAGCTTATAGCGTGTAAAAGAAATTGCCGCTGTCCATGTGGACAGCGGCAGCTTAGTTTAGTTTGGTATAATTAGTCCTCGCAGTGGTTGAGACTGTCGGGGGGAAAGAACTCCTCGATCGGGAAGCGGATGCGGGAGAAGAGTGTGCAGGGATCGTCCTGGGTTGCGCCCTGGCACTCCTTGTCTGGCACGCAGTAATCGTATGCGGGAATGAGAAGCTGAGTGTCCCGCTCGAGACGGATCATAGAAAACTGGCCAAGTGTCACATAGAGCCGGCGCGCGTTGTCCTTCGTTATCAGTGCGTCGCCAAATCTGGCTGAGATGTCCCTGGGGATGTCGCGGCCTTCGCCCTCTGCGCAGATGCAGCAGTCGGCATCGACAATTTTCATGTGCAGCGCTATGGGATCAACTGCCTCGACGACTGCCGTGGGCAGGCCGTCCTCCTCGCAATTGTAGTCGCAGGGGTCAGAGGAGAAGCACTTGACTCCACCCTCGCTGCCGTAGAGCATGACACGCTTGTCGAAGATAGCAAGACCGCTCACGGGGTTGCAGCCGGGGAAGGTTTCGCCGGTGACCTTGTAAAAGTAGGTAACGTCAACGGTGTAATAGCCTTTGTTAAAACCTATGGCCTCAACATTTACTTCTGCGTAGAGCAGCTCAGCAGAACGCGGCCTTACGCTAAATGCTGAATCTATG
>CAZHUG010000038.1:0-20200 GCA_964535405.1 uncultured Oscillospiraceae bacterium
GTCTAGCTCCTCTTCCCAGCTGTCACGGACGACTCTCGCATCCTCCGAATCACAGGAGACTGCATCCAAAACGGTCAGCTGAGTGCGCAAAACGGCATAGTCAACAAAAACACCGCCAAGCTGAAACAGAAGTACGAGTGCAGCGCCCTCAATTTTAGCGCCAAAGGCGAAGCCGAGTGCAGAGGCCAAAAAGATCAGTACTGATTTGTCAAAATATGAGCCGGCCATAATGCTTAAAATGGCTCCGGCAAGGATATCATATCCTGAGACAAGTGCAGAGATAATCAGCATGACAGTTACAAGCGCCGCTGGAATGCTTTTTATAAGCAAGGCCGCGGTGAAAGTGACACATGCAACGATGAGCCTTATTACAAGTACCAGGTCAAAATCCGGTTCCTCAGCGGAGCAGTGTGGTCTGGCGTAGGACTTGCCACAGCATCCGGAGGTGCAGCAAAATCGACCACCTGTAAGTTTTTCAAGAAGTTCCTTAAAGGTCATCAAACTCCTCCTTGTCTATATTTTTTGGGGATTTATTTTAGCTTAGGCCTTGCCGTTGCAGCCGAGAACGTTGACGAGCTTGTGTGCGACCATATCTTTTATAGCCTGGCGTGCGGGTTTGAGATACTGGCGGGGGTCAAAGTGCTCAGGATGCTCAGCAAAGTACTTTCTGATGGTTGCGGTCATGGCAAGACGCAGGTCGGAGTCAATGTTGATCTTGCAGACAGCGCTGCGGGCTGCCTGACGCAGCTGATCCTCGGGAACGCCTATAGCGCCGGGCATGTTTCCGCCGTACTTATTGATCTGCTCAACGAACTCCTGCGGCACGGAAGAGGCACCGTGAAGGACTATGGGGAAGCCGGGCAGGTTCTTCTCGACAGCCTCGAGAACATCAAAACGGAGCTGGGGCTTTGTGCCGGGCTTGAACTTAAATGCGCCGTGGCTGGTTCCGATGGCGATGGCAAGAGAGTCGCAGCCTGTGCGCTCAACAAACTCCTGAACCTCCTCAGGTTTTGTGTAGGACGCATGGCCTTCCTCAACGATAACCTCGTCTTCTATGCCGGCAAGCGTGCCGAGCTCAGCCTCGACAACGACACCGTGGTCGTGAGCGTACTCAACCACCTGGCGGGTTATCGCGATATTCTCTGCAAAGGGCTTGGAGCTCGCGTCAATCATAACGGAGGTGAAGCCGCCATCAATGCAGCTCTTGCACAGCTCGAAGCTGTCACCGTGGTCAAGATGCAGGCAGATGGGCAGATTGGTTTCGGCAACAGCGGCCTCCACAAGCTTCATCAGGTAAGTATGGTTGGCATAGGCGCGCGCGCCCTTGGAAACCTGAAGAATGAGCGGAGCGCGCAGATCTGCTGCGGCCTCCGTGATGCCCTGAATTATTTCCATGTTATTGACATTAAATGCTCCAATTGCGTAGCCGCCCTCGTAGGCTTTTTGGAACATTTCTTTAGAAGTGACGATACTCATGAATCATACTCCTTTAATAAAGATATTTTTTAGATATTGATTATTTATTATATCCCAAACGTATGATATAATCAATACAACCTTTTTAGATTTTGGAGGCTTTACAATGGAAAAACAGCTTAAAGGGGCCTGTATCATAGGCCAATCCGGAGGTCCGACTTCAGTAATCAACGCCAGCGCCTACGGAGTTATTCGCACGGCACTTGATAATGACTGCATTACGAAGGTCTATGGCGCGGCACACGGCATCAAGGGCGTGCTTGAGGATAGGCTTTATGATATGGGCGAGGAAGACGCGTACGAGCTCTCTCTGCTCATGAACACCCCATCCTCGGAGCTCGGCTCCTGCCGCTACAAAATTGCGGATCCCGATGAAGACGACACGGACTACAAGCGCATACTTGAGATTTTCAAGAAGCATGATGTGCGCTATTTTTTCTACAACGGCGGAAACGACTCCATGGACACATGTGACAAGATTAACCGTTATATGGAAAAGTCTGATTATGAATGCCGCGTCATGGGCGTGCCGAAGACTATAGACAACGACCTTAATAACACTGATCACTGCCCGGGCTTCGGAAGTGCCGCAAAATATATTGCCACATCCTGCGCAGAGATATACAAGGACGCTCACGTCTACGACACCGGAATGGTTGTTATAATCGAAATCATGGGTCGCCATGCCGGCTGGCTCGCTGCCAGCGCCGCACTTGCAGATGTTAGTGGCTGTGGCCCTGATCTTATTTATCTTCCCGAAACCGTATTTGACATGGACAAGTTCATTGCAGATGTGCAACGCGTGTATGACGAAAAGGAAAACTGCGTGGTCGCCGTTTCAGAGGGTATTCATTATGCCGACGGCAGCTTCGTATCGGAGGCGGAGACCAGCGCGACCGACGGTTTTGGTCATGCCCAGCTCGGTGGTCTGGCGGCCATGCTCGCAGAGACAGTCAAGGAGCGCATCGGCACCAAGGTTCGCGGCATTGAGCTTTCTCTTCTTCAGCGCTGCGGCGCGCATCTCGCCTCCAAGGCAGACGTGGAGGAAGCATTTGAAGCGGGTAAAGTTGCCGTTTTGGCTGCGGTCGGTGGTGAGAGCGGCAAGATGGTCGCGTTTGAGCGCGAGTATGTGAACGGTGAGTACAGCTGCAACACCAAGCTTGTTCCCCTGTCTTCTGTGGCGAACTTTGAGAAAAAGGTTCCGCTGGAGTGGATAACCGAGAATGGAGCAGGCGTTACTCAGGACTTTATTGATTATGCCCTGCCGCTGATTCAGGGAAGCCCTGATCGGGCAAGCGAAAACTCCATGCCCCGCTATGCCAGACTCAAGAAAGTCCTGGCAAAATAAGAATATTAAAAAAAGCCTGAACAAAATGTTCAGGCTTTTTTTGCGTTATATTCTCTCCGCCTCGGATATTGTTTAATAACATTTGAAAATAATTGCAGTGCCCGATACACATTAACAGCGGAACCACCGCAAGCATATTATACTTCGAGGGTACGCTACCCTCACGATGCATATATATAGGAGGCAAATAAATTGGAGAATAAACCCTCACCGGGCAGCTGCGACTATAGAAGTGGCAAACTGCCCGAATGTGCTCCGCTGGCGCTGGCGTATGTGCCCATGCAACAGAGCAGCGAGCCTGCCTACAGTAGTGATGAGGCACTGACACGAGGCACACTTTTCCCGGGACTTGATTTACCCTTTATGAATATAGTGAACAAGATGCCAACTAAGAACACGCCGATGCGTGAGCTCATGGCACTTGACTTCGTTATTGACGAGCTGGGCTTATATCTTGACACCCATAAGGATGATAAAGAGGCCTTCGCAACACTTCAATCGTTTTTGAAGTTGAGCAAGGAAGGCCGTGAGCGCTATGTAAAACTCTACGGCCCGATAACAAAGCGTGATTTGTTAGGTGCGAAGAGCTATACCTGGCTTGATGGTCCCTGGCCCTGGGAATACAGCGCTACGGAGGAATAGACATGTTTGTATATGAAAAGAAACTACAGTACCCGGTCAAAATCAAAAATCCAAATCCCGCTTTGGCAAAATTCATAATGAGTCAGTACGGTGGCCCGGATGGTGAACTTGGCGCTTCCCTGCGCTATCTCAGTCAGAGATATTCGATGCCATTTAAGGAAATAAAGGGCTTATTAACCGACATAGGCACAGAGGAGCTCGGACACCTTGAAATGGTCGGGACAATAGTCCACCAGCTCACAAGGAATATGAGCACAGAGGAAATTAAGAAAGCCGGATACGATACCTATTTCGTAGATCATACCGCCGGAGTATTTCCTCAATTTGCGTCAGGCTCACCATGGACATCAGCCACAATCGGCGTCAAAGGCGATGTGATAACCGACCTGACTGAGAACTTGGCGGCAGAGCAGAAGGCAAGAACAACATATGATAACATACTGCGTTTGTCTGATGACCCGGACGTAAATGACGTCATCCGCTTCCTGCGCGAGCGCGAGGTTGTTCACTTCCAACGCTTTGGTGAAGCCCTGCGTCTGGCCACAGAGAGACTCGATCAGAGAAATGTATACGCAATAAACCCGGCGTTTGATCGCAAATAATTAAAAGAAATCTAAAAGGTCTCGCCAGTGGTGAGACTTTTTAGATTTTAGCTATTTATATTTTATGACAAACTATATTAATAGTTTGCGACATATCAAACCGTAATGTATAATTGTTTACAGGCAGACATACGCAGAAAATTGGAGTGATTTTTGAATATAAAGAGGTTAGGCTATGAAGACAGCTGAGAAGAAAAAATGGAGTTTTAACGACAGAGTTTGGGTCGCGATTTTGCTGGGTTCGTTTTTAACCTTTTTTTCTCTTATAGGATTCAGGCCGTTTTTTCTCAAGCCATATGAGCCTGACTTCTCGATGACAACACTTTCAGTTGATTCGCCTGAGGAAATGACGGAACTGCTGGGAGACATATGCCTGTATCCCCTCCTGTCTAAGGGAGAGATTAGTGACTTTAGCGGCTCACTGGGTTTTGACGAAGGTGAATTGGAGAACCCTGAAAGGTGGAATTATTTCCATTATTCGTATAGTATCAAAGGGGACGCATCTGAGGGAATAGTGGAAGAATGCCGGCTAAATATATACTTCCCCAATTACTCTCGGGAGATTTATTTTCCTGAACTTGACGGCGACAATATTGAGGTATTTGAGGTGAATGGTATATCCGTTGAATATTACCTTTTGGAACCGATAGAGCACTTCAGCGGCGAGATCGGTGTAAGAGAAACAATTAGATTCACCTATAAGGAAAACATCTATATTCTCGAAACGATCTTAAAGGAAGGCAGCGGGCAAAGTATATGGAGCTACTTCTCCTCGCTGTTTTGATCACTATTTGTGGGATGCTTTGAAAGGAGCAAATGAGTACTTAGCCGAATTTTGCGAGGCTCTGACAACGTGCATAATGAATAATTTAAAAGAAATCTAAAAAGTCTCACCAAGGTGAGACTTTTTAGATTTTAGGACAAACTATATTAGTAGTTGATTGCGCGCAGCTCAAAATGTGCCTGCGGGTGTACGCAGACCGGGCAAAGATCGGGCGCATTCGGGCCAACGTGTATATGTCCGCAGTTGCGGCAAATCCACACCTGGTCACCTACGCGGGAAAAGACCTTTGACTCTTCAATATTTTTGAGCAGTGCAAGGTAGCGCTCCTCGTGCTCCTTCTCGATGGCGGCTACGCCCTCCATCTGTTTTGCAATTGCTTCGAAGCCCTCTTCGCGTGCAACCTTGGCAAATTCAGCGTACATTTCTGTCCACTCGTAGTTTTCGCCATCAGCAGCAATTTTAAGATTCTCCGTGGTCGTGCCAACATTACCGCCGGCTAGGCGCTTATACCAGAGCTTGGCGTGTTCCTTCTCGTTTGCAGCAGTTTCGGCAAATATAGCAGCGATTTGCTCATAGCCTTCTTTTTTAGCCTGAGAGGCGTAAAAATCATACTTGGTTCTAGCTTGAGACTCACCAGCAAAGGCCGTTGCAAGGTTTTTATAAGTCTTACTGTCTTTTAATTCCATAATATACCTCCTTTGTAATAACCCTCTTAACTATGATATCTCATTTTCCTAAAATTACAACATATTTTCTGCAAATATTGCAAATAATACAATCGCAAGAAATAACGCGGAGGAATCAAAAATGAAAAAGACAATCACATATCTTATTTGCGCTTTGGCGCTGACAGTTGCTCTGTCCGGCTGTGGAGATCGCGGCGTTGATGTTACCCCCAAGCCCACACCAACGAATGACATCACCGGCACTGCAACGCCGAAGCCCACAATCAAGCCCTCAGCCACGCCTAGCATGGAGCCGAGCGGCTCGCCCTCACCCGAGGCGACTACGACCCCTAGCCCTAAGCGCTCAGTCAGACCGTAGTATAAAAAATCAGGCAGCAAGAAATTACCTTGCTGCCTGATTTTTTCGTATATGTCATAGTTGTGTCAGTTAAAAAACAAGTTTCATAAGAGGCTGCTCATGCTCGTCGACGCCGTCATCGACAAAACCAATATCCAGCCAAAAATTGCGGTTTCGCTCGTTTGAGACGTTAATCTCAAAATACTGGGCACCATCAGACTTCACGTAATCTGCAAGCGCAGCATAGCAGCTGTGTCCAGTCCCTTCTCCCCTATGTCCCGGGAAAACCCAAAAGTCCATTAAAAAGCATTTACCATCCTCACTCTTATAAGTGACGTATTGAGCACAAGCTATGCGGGTGTCGTCACGGCAAAAGTAAATCAGGTGCGCCTTATCCGGCTCTCTGTCCATGTACTTCTCGATGACGCCGCGATACTCCTGACTCTCAAAGTACTCTATGTCTTCCTGGTCTATGGGCTGTCCCAGCGTTGAATGAGGGAAAATATCACGGTTTAGGTATTCAAAATGGATTTGCCAATAATGGTCAATCTCATCTTTTGTTATTTCTTCAATGCTAATCATTTTGACACCTCAAAAGCATGAATTTATAGAAAAAACCGAAAGCCAAGATAAATCAAGGCTTCCGGTTTTCTTTGTGGTGGACGATATAGGACTTGAACCTATGACCCTCCGCACGTCAAGCGGATGCTCATACCAGCTGAGCTAATCGTCCATGTCGCAAGCAAGGGTTATTGTAACCCAAACTTGTCCACTTGTCAAGACTATTTAAAGCTTTTCATAAAAAATACGCGCCCCATTTTACTGGGGCGCGTATCTCTTCATAGCTTAAAGAGCTGGTAGATAATCATAAGGATCTGCGCTTACGCCGCTAGCCTTCATAGCAAAGTGGAGATGATAGGCTTCACCGGCTTCGCAGAGTGCCGTTGTACCGACAGCGCCGATGGTCTCCCCTGCCATAACCACATCGCCAATCTTGACAGTCGGAACCTCCGCGAGGTTCGAGTACACGCTGACAAGGCCGTCACCGTGGTCTATGACCACTGTAGTGCCGTAAAGGGCGTCGTTATAGACCTCAGTCACCGTGCCGGAGCTGCATGACATTATCTTGTCTCCCAGTGCCGCCGCAATGTCAATGCCATCATGCGTGCGCCAGTCAGCCATTGTGCGGTCATACATCAGTGTGTCAATCGAATATGGCACTTCGATCTCGCCGACTACGGGCCAGATAAAGCTCTGTGGCGCAGTCTGGATTACAGGTTCCGGCTCGCTGGCCTCATTTGCGCCGATAGCGGGTGGTTCGGGATTCGCCACAACCTCAACCGCATCATCGGGGATTTCCCAGAGGCTCTCGTCGGGGGTAGGCTTGATAGGAGCCGAAGTCGGTGTGGGTGTCGCAGCAATCATGATGTCATTAATTGGCTCGTCTACTGTAGTCCCTGTTCCAGACAAAAGTGTCCACGCCGACACGCCTATGACGGCGGCGCACAGGAAAAGGACTATGTAGAAGCCCTTTCCGGCAAAGAAGTTCTCCAGCTTTTTCGAACCGGAGCCATTGTTGTTTTCCATTAGGTTCCCTCCATAAAGTAAATGGTGTTTCCAAAGGCTATTTTTGCCTTAAGAAACACCATTTATACATTATTGGAGAAAAATTACTTTTTAATATTAAAGAAGGCATCCTTGCCCGGGTACTGGGCCACATCAAACAGCTCATCCTCGATGCGAAGAAGCTGATTATACTTGCAGACGCGGTCGGTACGGCTGGGTGCACCGGTCTTGATCTGGCCGGCATTCAGGGCCACGACGAGGTCGGCAATGGTGGTGTCCTCAGTCTCGCCGGAGCGGTGTGAGATGACGGTTGTGTATCCTGCGCGATTGGCAAGCTGGATAGTGTCCAGAGTCTCGGTCAGGGTTCCGATCTGGTTGAGCTTAATGAGTACGGAGTTTGCAACCTTGAGCTCCAGCCCCTTCTTCAGACGCTCGACATTTGTGACGAACAGGTCGTCGCCTACGAGCTGCACCCGGTCGCCCACGGCCTTGGTGAGCATCGCCCAGCCCTCCCAGTCGTCCTCGCCCATGCAGTCTTCAAAGGAGATTATGGGATAGTTGTCGGCAAACTTTCTCCACATGGTGACCATCTGCTGCTTTGTCATGGTCTTATTCGCCTTAGGCAGGGTATAGGTTCCGTCCTCATTGTACCACTCGGAGACAGCGGCGTCGATTGCAAGCATGAAATCCTCACCGGGCTTATAGCCGGCTCTCTCAATGGCGGCGACGATGCACTTGAAGGCGTCCTCGTCCTTCTTCAGGTTGGGAGCGTAGCCGCCTTCATCTCCGACACCTGCTGCAGGAGTGCCATTTTCCTGGAGAATGCTTTTCAGGGTGTGGAAAACCTCAGCGGACATCCGGAGTGCTTCCTTCCAGCTCTTCGCGCCGATGGGCATGACCATGAACTCCTGAATATCAACGTTGTTGGTGGCATGAGCGCCGCCGTTGAGGATGTTCATCATGGGTACGGGCAGGGACTTGGCGTTCACGCCGCCGATGTAATTATACAGGGGCATGTTAAGAGCCTGAGAGGCCGCGCGTGCGCAAGCCAGAGAGACACCGAGGATGGCGTTTGCACCCAGGCGGGTCTTGTTGGCGGTACCGTCAAGATCTATGAGAAGCTTATCTATGGAGGGTTGGTCGAGGACGTTGAGTCCAAGCAGGGCTTCGGCTATCTCGGTGTTGACGTTCTCAACAGCCTTTGTGACACCCTTGCCCATGTAGCGGGTCTTATCACCGTCGCGCAGCTCGCAGGCCTCGTATATGCCTGTGGAGGCGCCGGAAGGAACGGCAGCGCGGCCGACGGTGCCTTCGTCAAGAGTGACCTCGACTTCGACGGTGGGATTGCCGCGAGAGTCAATTATCTCGCGAGCCATAACGTCTACAATTTCAAAATACTCTTTCATGATAGTTCTCCTTAAGTTTAAGTTATTTTATCAGTAAGGTTTTGCCTGTCATTTCGACGGGCTTTGAAAGCCCCATGAGGTCCAAGAGCGTCGGTGCTATATCAGCGAGCTTTCCGCCATCGCGAAGGCGGACATCCGCGCCGCTGATAATAAGGGGAACGGGGTTTGTTGTATGCGCAGTGTTGGGACTTCCTCCGGGCTCAACCATTCTGTCGGCATTGCCGTGGTCAGCCGTCACAACAAGAGTGATTCCAGAGCGTTTCGCGGCCTCGGCGACCTCACCAAGGCATTTATCAACAGTTTCAACTGCAATAATTGCAGCATCGGTCTTACCGGTGTGCCCGACCATGTCGCAGTTGGCAAAGTTACAGACGTACAGACCATAGCCGCCTCTCTCCATCGCCGAGACAAGCTCATCCTTGACCTTCTCCGCACTCATCTGCGGAACAAGATCATAGGTTGCAAACTCCTTCGGGGACTGGACAAGAGCTCGCTCCTCGCCCTCATATTGCGTCTCAACTCCTCCGTTGAAGAAAAAGGTGACATGCGCATATTTCTCGGTCTCTGCCACGCGGAACTGACGAATGCCCAGTGAGCTTACATATTCGCCGATGGTGCCATCAAGCTCCTCCGGCGGGAATGCAATGGGAATATCGATTGCGCCGTCATACTGGGTGGTGCAGACAAAGCTGAGACTAAGCTTCTCTGTCAAAAGCTGCGCGCCCTCCTGAAGGTTTCCGGTGAGAGCCCAGGTCATTTCGCGTGCTCTGTCAGGGCGGAAGTTCATGAATATGACGCTGTCGCCGCTTTTTATCATACCATTGGGATCACATATAACAGGCTCGACAAATTCATCGGTAACGTCATTCATGTAGCTTGCCTCAACTGCCGCTGCGGGATCTGTTGCATCTTGGCCTATCCCTCGGACAATGGCGTCATAGCCCTTCTGAACGCGCTCCCAGCGCTTATCGCGATCCATGCCCCAGAAGCGTCCCTGAATCGTTGCGATGCTGCCAAGACCAAGCTCAGCACATTTATCGGAAAGTAACTTCACGTAGCCGGCGCCGGTTTTGGGCCCGACATCGCGCCCGTCGAGAAAGCAGTGCAGATAAACCTTCTCAAGCCTATTGCGCTTTGCCATCTCAAGCATTGCGAATATATGCGTGATGTGGCTGTGAACACCGCCGTCAGACAGAAGGCCGAGAATGTGAAGAGCGCCGCCATTTATCTTTGCGTCCTCAATTGCCTTGACATATGCGGGGGTTTCGAAGAAGCTGCCTTCCTCAATTGCCTTAGTGATGCGGGGCAGATCCTGATACACCACTCTGCCCGCACCGATATTGGTGTGGCCGACCTCGGAGTTGCCCATCTGACCGTCCGGCAAGCCGACATCCAGTCCGGAAGCGGACAGGCAGCTGTTTGCGCAGGAAGACATCAGCGCGTCCATAACCGGTGTTTTCGCTTCCCAGATGGCGTTTCCGGGTCCAGGCAGACCTATTCCATAGCCATCAAGAATTACAAGAGCTGCGGGTTTAATACTCATCATAAATTACTCCGCAGATGTTCCGGAGATAATCCGGGCAAAGTCCTGGGGCTTGAGTGACGCGCCGCCAATCAGACCGCCGTCTATATCAGGCTGAGCCAGCAGCTCATCGCAGTTTTTAGCGTTCATGCTGCCGCCGTAAAGTATGGAGACGGCGCGAGCAGTGCGGGCGTCATAGATGCCGCGAATGACCGTGCGAATCTCGCGGCAGACCTCCTCGGCCTGCTCTGCGGTGGCGGTGCGACCAGTGCCGATTGCCCAGACGGGCTCATAGGCGATGACGCACTTTTTGACATCTTTCACATCGAAGCCTGCAAGTGCGGCCTTGACCTGATAGCCGACATATTCCATGGTCAGACTCTTCTCGCGCTGATCGAGCGACTCTCCAACGCAGATTATCGGGATGATACCCGCATCAAGCAACAAACGTGCCTTGGCGTTGACCTGAGCATCGCCCTCGTTGTGGTATTCCCTGCGCTCACTATGTCCGACTATGCAGTACTTAACGTTCAGATCTGCCAGCATTGCGGCAGAGACCTCACCGGTGTAAGCTCCGGACTCATGCTCAGAGACATCCTGTGCGCCAAAGGAGAGGCGGCTGTCACGCATGACCTTGGCCATGATGGGAATCAGAGGGAACGGGACGCAAAGCACAGACTCACAGGTCTTGCTGCGAGGCATGGCTGAGCGCAGCTCCTCGACAAAGGGTTTGGCTTCCGAGGAGAGCTTGTTCATCTTCCAGTTTCCGGCAATAACTGCCTTGCGGTATTTCTTGTTCATTAAATCACCTGTGTATCTCTTATTTGTTCAGCAGGCAGGCAACGCCGGGCAGCTCCAGACCTTCCAGGAACTCCAGTGACGCTCCACCACCGGTGCTAATGTGGGTAATTTTGTCGGCATAACCGGACTTCTCGACAGCAGAGGCAGAATCGCCGCCGCCAACGATGGTCACGCCGCCGGACTGCGCAACAGCCTCCGCCATTTTGTAGGTTCCGGCAGAGAACTTTGCAAACTCGAACACGCCCATAGGCCCGTTCCAAACGACCGTTCCGGCATCCCGAACGGCATCGGAGAACAGCTCTATCGACTTGGGTCCTATATCCATGCCCATGAGCTCGTCGGGGATGTTTGCATCGACCAGCACCGGCTCGGCATCTGCAGAAAATTCCGCCGCGCAGAGGTTATCTATGGGCAGGATGAATTTAACGCCCTTCGCCTCGGCCTTAGCCATCATTTCCTTGGCGTAGTCAACACGCTCAGCCTCAAGCAGGGATTTGCCGATAGTATATCCCAGAGCCTTGTTGAATGTGTAGGCCATTCCGCCGCCGACAATGATCGTGTCGGCCTTATCAAGCAGGTTATTGATGACGCCGATTTTGTCAGAGACCTTTGCGCCGCCCAAAATGGCGACGAAGGGACGTGCAGGATCGTCGAGAGCTTTGCCCATTACGGACAGTTCCTTTTCCACAAGCAGTCCGGCATAAGCCGGCAGGAATGCCGCAACACCGGCAGTGGAGGCGTGAGCGCGGTGGACTGTTCCGAAGGCATCGGAGACATAAACCTCAGCCATGGAGGCAAGCTCCCCGGCAAAATCTGCGCCATTTTTCTCCTCGCGCTTATCAAAGCGGAGGTTTTCAAGCAGCATCAGCTGACCGGGCTTGAGCGCTGCGGCCTTGGCCTTGGCGTCCTCGCCGATAATATCCTTTGCAAGCCCGACATCCAAGCCCAAAAGCCCGGCCAGTCTCTCGGCAACCGGAGCAAGGCTCAGAGCCGGCTTCCACTCCCCCTTGGGCTTGCCAAGATGTGAGCAGGCAATAACGGCGGCGCCGTTATCGAGAAGGTACTTTATGGTGGGCAGGGCGGCAACTATGCGCTTATCGCTGGTGATTGCACCCGTCTGCTTGTTCTGCGGAACGTTGAAGTCACAGCGCAGAAGCACCTTTTTCCCTTTCGGGTCAAAATCGCGGACAGTCTTTTTGTTGTAGTTCATGCTAGATTATCCTCCTGTTTCATCATTCCGAAATCTTTGAGCCCGTTAAAGCCCTGCTGACGCAGTGCCTCATAGGTCAGGATTGCGGCGGCGTTTGAAAGATTAAGACTTCTTGCTTCAGAAATCATTGGAATACGTATGCAGCGCTCGCGGTATTTCTCTCTCATCCATTCCGGAAGCCCGGCAGTTTCCTTACCAAAAAAAATGGTCACATCGCCGGACCAGTCACAGTCAACATAGCTCCGCGGTGCTTTTGTCGTAGTAAGCCAGATACCAGCATCTCCGTTTTTTTCAAAGTACTCTTCAATATTCTCGTAAACGCGAATATCAACCAGGTACCAGTAATCAAGACCTGCCCTTTTTACAGCGCTGTCAGAAATATCAAATCCGAGCGGCTTAATGAGGTGCAGCCTTGCACCTGTGCAGGCGCATGTCCTCGCTATAGCTCCGGTGTTATTCGGTATCTCAGGTTGAACCAGTACTATATCTACCATTTAAAGTCTCCACTTGTTACATATGTTTGTATCGTTACCCATGATTTGGACCATCGATATTGTACTACTATAATTGGAATATTACAATACTAATAATACCGCTTTTAATAGAAAATATCAAACAAACAGTAAATAAATATGTGTAATTCATGATTTTTCTGATAATTTCAGCTTTGTTTAGGCAAAGCTCTTTTGTATATTGAATAAAGCTTGAAATTAGCATATAATTAATGTAAGAATATAAGAAAGGCGGACGCGAATGGAAACCTATTTTATAGTTGTACCCTGCTACAACGAGGAGGAAGTATTGCCCGAGACAGTAAAGCGTCTTGGGGACAAGCTACGCTCTCTCAAGGAGCGAGGTCTGGCTTCCGATGACAGCCGTGTCCTTTTCGTAGATGACGGCTCTTCTGATAAGACATGGTCGATGATTAAGGATATACACATCGAGGACTCCATGTTCACCGGTCTCTCGCTTGACCGAAACCGCGGTCACCAAACAGCACTTACAGAGGGGCTTATGGCGGCACGGGACAGGCGTGCCGTTTCAATTTCTGTTGACGCTGACCTTCAGGACGATATTGATGCGATTGATGCCATGGCGAAAAAGCGCGCGGAAGGGGCTCACATCGTCTGTGGGGTTCGCGCCAGCCGCGGCACAGATACCTTCTTAAAGCGCAATACCGCGCGCGGCTATTATCGCCTGATGCGTATTTTTGGCTCAGACCTCATATACGACCATGCTGATTTTCGTCTGCTTGGGCCGGAGGCGCTGGATAAGCTCGCACTGTACCACGGCGATGATCTGTTCTTGCGCGGTCTTATAACCCGGCTCGGCTATCCCTGCGAGACTGTGAAGTATGACAGGGCGGAGCGTTTTGCCGGCGAGAGCAAGTATACAGTCAAGAAAATGCTCAAGCTCGCAGCAAAAGGTGTCGCAAGCGGACGCATGAAGCCGATGAGCATAGCTCGTGAGCCATATGGGCACACAAGAGAGGCACTGGGCTTTTGAGCGCCTGCTTTGATTGCCCGCGCAGCTGCGGTACTGATAGACAGCAAGGGCGGTTTGGAGTCTGCTCCTCCCCCGCTTTGCCACTTGTAACTCGTGCGGCTCCGCACTTTGGTGAGGAGCCGTGCATTTCTGGTGAACGCGGCAGCGGCGCTGTTTTTTTCTCTGGATGTTCCCTGGGCTGCGCATACTGCCAGAACGCGGTCATATCAGGCGGCGGAGTTGGCACAGAGGTCAAGGTCGAGGAGCTGCGGGACATATTTCTGCGGCTCAGGGACAAGGGTGTACACAATATTAACCTTGTCACAGGCACACATTTCGTGCGCCCGATTGCCGAGGCGCTGGATGGCCTGAACCTCGGAATCCCGGTTGCCTGGAACAGCTCAGGATACGAGAGCATCGAGTCGCTAAAGCTCTTAGACGGGCTTGTGCAGATATATATGCCCGATTATAAGTATTCCCTGTCAGCTCCGGCGCTAAAGTACTCCGCTGCAGGGGATTATCCGGAGATAGCGGAAAAGGCAATATTAGAGATGTTCCGGCAGACCGGCCCGTTTTGCATGGACGACGATGAAATGCTTACTTCAGGTGTTCTCATCCGTCATCTCATACTGCCGGGGCATATCGATAACAGTATTGGTGCAATTGACTGGCTTGCAAGACGGTTTCCTATGGGTGGAGTGCTGTTCTCACTGATGAGCCAGTATACCCCGATGCCCGGACTTGAAGAGCGCTTTCCGGAGCTCTGCCGCCGTGTCGAGCCTGCCATTGCTCAGATGCTGTACGAGCACCTTCTCGATTGCGGTATTGAGGACGGATATTATCAGGAGCCGGATTCGGCCGGAGACGAGATGATACCCAAGTTTGACGGAACTGGTATATTTTCAGAGTGATGCTTCAATAAGAAAACGTTATTATCAAAAATAAATAATTGGAGGATTCAACTTATGGATTACAAAGAAATGCTTGAGAATGCTCGCAAAACCTTAGGACCGCTATGTAAAGCTTGCCCCGTCTGCAACGGTAAGGCCTGCGGAAACTCTCTGCCCGGTCCCGGTTCAAAGCAGCCCGGCAACGGTGCTGCCCGTAACTTTGACGCATGGCAAAAGGTGTTCGTAAACATGGACACCATATGCTCAAACGATACCCCGGACATAAGCTTCACTCTTTTCGGACGCAAATTTGACCTCCCGGTATTTGCCGCACCTATCGGAGCGCTCCCTCTTCATTACGGCGAGGCATATAATGATTTTACGTATAATGATGTCATGATCCCTGCCTGCCTTGGGAACGGCTCACTCGTATTCACGGGTGACGGAGTCGATCCGGAGGTCATGAAGCGCTCGGCAGTGGCGCTTAAAAAGGTAGGCAGCATTGGAGTGCCCGTAATAAAGCCCTGGAATATTGAAGCTGTAAAGGAAAAGCTTGATTTCCTAAATGCTGCGAATATTTTTGCCGCTGCAATGGATATTGACGGAGCAGGTCTCCCCTTCCTCAAGGCCTTGAACCCCAACGCCGGCAGCAAGCCCGTTTCGGAGCTCAAGGAGATTATTGAGTACGCAAACATGCCGTTCATCATAAAGGGAATAATGACTCCCGCGTCCGCAGTTAAGGCTGTTGAAGCCGGAGCAGCCGGCATAGTAGTCTCAAACCATGGTGGTCGCGTGCTGGGACAAACACCTGCAACGGCGACGGTACTTCCTGATATCGCCAAAGCCGTAGCGGGAAGGGCTGTGGTCTTTGTTGACGGCGGCATTCGCACAGGCACGGATGTGTTCAAGGCGCTTGCACTCGGTGCCGATGCTGTTCTTATCGGCCGCCCCTTCGTGCCCGCCGTTTATGGCGCCGGAGCCGAAGGCGTGGGTATGGTTTATGACAAGCTCAAGGCAGAGCTTTTAGACACGATGACCATGTGTGGCGCCCATAACCTCGCCGAGATTACTGCTGAGAAGGTTTACATAGAAAAATGAGAAGCTCGAGGCGTTGCCGACGCCTTGGGCAGCGTGCAATTTTAAGTATACTCAGTATGCTGCTCGCCATTCAGATTGCAGTTCCCGCGCAGGCTTATTCAGCGCCCCCGCGTGAGGAGCTCAATGAGCGGCTTGCTGAGATTATGCACATCTATGATCTTGACGAAACCCGGCTTGCATACGCCTATAGTCCTGCTGACAGTGATGATGTGATTGTCTATAACGAAGACGCTCTGTTTCAATGCGCAAGTGTGTATAAACTGCCGCTGAATATGTACTATTACGAGCTGGAGTCTGCCGGACTGATAGAGCCCGATGCGCTGGTCAATGGCTACAGACTTGATATTTGCCACAAGCACAGCCTGGTGTATTCAAATAACGAAATGTCTGAAGGTATGATAAAAGCGATGGGCAGTTATCGTTACTTCAAGGAATCAATCGCTGTTTATTCAGGGGTCGACCTCGAGACTGTAGATGGCGAATATTTTTGGAATAGTGTTTTCTCCGCCAACATGCTGCTTGAGACTGTACGGTATCTTTACAACAACTCAGAACTGTTCTCTGAATGTATATTCTATATGAAGCAGGCTCAGCCCGGGCAATATATAAGAGGTGGCGTTACGCAGTATGAGATAGCGCAGAAATACGGCTACCTCAGTGACGGGGACAGCTCTATACAAGTTGCTGTTGCCGGCATAGTCTATACACCCGAGCCCTTTATACTGGTTATTCTGACAAACAATGTTTGGGGTGCTCTGGAGCTCATGAGTGATCTGTCGGCGGCTTTCTGTGATTACAATCTTTCGATGACCGCATCTAAGGCATTACAGGAAAAAGAACCCACGCCGTCGCCCGAGACGAAGCCGGCCCCAGAGCCGGAGCCCGATTGGGAGATACAGGCACATAAGCTTCTGCTTGATCTTCTGCCTTCATTTATTCGCTTAGCTTCGTACCTCTCACCACCAATGCCGGTTCAGACAATTACATTTATAAAAAACACGGGATAGACTTAAGTCTATCCCGTGTTTTTTCATGATGTTAGGCGTACTGCTTGACTATATTGTGAATTATTTCAACGCACTTGTCCATTCCCTCTGCGGTGATATGCTCATACGGGCCGTGGAAGGCGTATCCGCCGGTGCCCAGGTTCGGGCAGGGCAAACCCTCCCAAGACAGCCGAGCGCCGTCTGTTCCACCGCGGATGGGCTGCATGAGAGGCTTAAGTCCCGCCTGCTCGACGGCCTCAATTGCATTTTCGACAAGATGGTAATGTACAGGCTTGATACGTTCTGCCATGTTGCGATACTGCTCATTAAAGACTATATGCGCTGTGCCCGCTCCATATTTCTCGTTTATGAGTGCGACAATATGGCTCATAGTCTCCTTACGCATCTCAAACTTTGCCGCATCATGGTCGCGAATGATATAGCGAAGCTCGGCACGGTCTGTTGTTCCCGCGATGGCGGTCATGTGGAAAAAGCCCTCGTAGTCCTTGGTATCCCTTGGTGTGTCACCGGCAGGAAGCATGGAATTAAACTCTGTTGCCACCAGAGCGGCGTTAATCATGGTGTTCTTAGCTGTACCGGGGTGGACATTAAGACCCGCAAAGGTCACTGTGGCGGCGCAGGCATTAAAGTTCTCGTAGACAATCTCACCTTCAGGACCTCCGTCTAAAGTATAGGCAAAATCCGCACCTAGCTTCTCCATCTCAAATGCGTCGGTGCCGCTGCCAATCTCCTCATCAGGCGTGAAGCAAACTGCAATGCGGCCGTGGGCTGTACCGGCATTTTTCATCTCCTCAACCAGCGTGAGTATCTCAGCTATTCCAGACTTGTCATCGGCTCCCAGCAAAGTGTCGCCGCGGGTGACGATGAGTGTCCGGCCCTTAAGTGACGGCAGGTGCGGGAACATTTTAACAGTCAGTGTGCGCCCCTCACCCAGCTCCACATCACAGCCGTCGTAATCCTCGATGATGCGCGGGTTTACATTCTCACCGGAGAAATCGGGCGAGGTGTCCATGTGCGCGATCAGGCCCAGGCAGGGTGCCGACTCGTGACCCGGTGTGGCGGGAACATGTCCGTAGACATAGCAGGTATCGCTGAGCTCAACACCCTGCATTCCAAGCTCGTTCATTTCGTCCACGAGCATACGCGCCAGATCAAACTGACGCTGCGTAGAGGGAGAGACTCCAACCCCCTCCTCACTTGCTGTTGAAACCATCGCATAGCGAATAAATCTCTCATAAGCTCTCATTTTGATTTTACCTTCCTTGTAATTCATATGTATTTTCTGCCGCCAAAAAAACCTCATATGCGAGTCATCAGAGCAACGCACATATGAGGTTCAAATTACCAGTCAGCCTTGAAGTGCCTGGTAAACAGTAAGCACATCCTTGATCGCCCTCTTGTCGCTTTCAGTGACTATAAAGTCACTGAAGTAATCGGACCCTTCAAAACGTATGATAGTCTCGGTAGAATTAACGATTTCCCACAGCATTTCGATGTCACTTGCGCTGACATCCAAATCGATATATTCCCATACATCACCGCCGCCGTTATCGCGAACAATATCGTAATATGAAAAATATTTATAGTAGCGCAGATCATCCACGGCGAAGGTCATTGAATCAAAGAACACCCAATCGTCTGCAGTATAATTGCATATAAGGCGCAACCAGGAGCCACTGCTGTCCATTCCAAAATATGGCAGGACAAAAGAGCGTTGATCAGCTGCCCAGCTGCCGTTAGAATAGAACTTGAAGGCGTCCGGATAATAAAACTTTATCCCCCGTACTCGATCCTCCTCCAAGCGCATATTTGCCAAAAGTGCCTGCGCCTGTTCCTGCTTTAAGGTTGTAAGCTCAACGCTTGCCAGCTTCAGCAAGTCGGAATTTCTTATCTTCTCAGCAGTTTCTGACGAAAGCTTATCATAAGCATCCTGGGCAGCCTGAATTTTCTCCTGGCTTTCCAAGCTGACTTTACCAATATCGTTGATGAGAGCAGAGACATGTTTCACAAACAGATTGTCGAGCTCAGCCTCGGCTGTCTCAAGAATGTTAAGGTTCTCCACTAGAGCCTGAATGTCCGGCGCACAGGCGTTAAACAGAGAACGTGCGCTGCTGATGACAGCTTCGCTATCGAGCGATACGGCACCAATCCCTGCTATTGCCTCATCCACCTTTGCCGCTTCCGCTTCCATGACCAAGCTTTCATATGTAGTTCGGGCGCTATCCAAAAGTTCAATATTTTCAAGCTGTCCGAGATCCTCTTCCGGCAGATCAGCGACCGCGCTCTCCGCTGCGGAAATCAGCGCTTCGCTTTCCAGTGTCACCTGGCCAATTGCTGCAATTTGCTCGTCAACGGCAGTCGCAACCTCGCTCTTTCCGCAAGCGGAAAGTGAGAGCAGCAGCGTCAGCATAATCAAAATTTTTGCAGTTTTTTTCATTTCTCATCCATCCCCACATGTTTTTTGAGTTACTCGTACAGTTTAAGAAATACGCTCTCTCCAAAAGGTATTCCATAAAACATGTACACCCCGCAAGTAAATGCTGAATATTATTTATAATAAAAGTGACTTTTGCAAGAACCAGGTATTATTCTTCCCAGTTGTGCCAGACGTTCTGAACGTCGTCGTTATCGTCAAACATGTCCAGCATCCTCTGCATGTTCTTGAGATCAAGTTCAGCGGTGAGAGTGACATAGGTCTGGGGAACCATTTCCGCCTCCGCTGATAGAAGCAGGTAGCCTTTTTCAGTCAGATGCTCAGATACGGCAGTGACACCGTCCGGCTCTGTGTAAATCTGGTAGACCTGTCCGTCCTGCTCCATGTCGTCAGCGCCGGCCTCAAGTGCGTCCTCGAGCATCCTGTCTTCCTCGATATCCTCGTCCTCGTTGCTGACGACGATGACTCCCTTGCGGTCAAACGACCAGGAGACACAGCCGCTTGCGCCCATGTTACCGCTGTTCTTATCGAACGCATGGCGAACCTCGGATGCGGTGCGGTTGCGATTATCGGTCATGGCATCGACTATGACCGCAACGCCGTTAGGGCCGTAGCCCTCGTAGCTGACAGTGTCAAAATTGTCACCATTGCCGCTACCCAGTCCCTTTTCAATGGCGCGCTTAATGTTATCATTGGGCATGTTGGCGGCCTTGGCCTTGGTTATGATAGCCGCCAGACGGGAGTTATTGTTTGGGTCTCCGCTTCCGCCCTCTTTAACCGCAACCATCATCTCTCTTGCAATTTTTGTGAAGACCTTGCCTCTTTTGGCATCGGCGGCACCTTTCGTCTTCTGAATGTTATGCCATTTGGAATGTCCGGACATATAAAAACAACCCCTTGAGTAAT
>CAZHUG010000039.1:0-19935 GCA_964535405.1 uncultured Oscillospiraceae bacterium
CAACAAGGCATTTGATCTAATTCGAGGTGGGCGTTGCCCCCTCGAGCTCCCCCGGGGAGCGAATTCTCCCGGACGCGGCTCTCATTATATTAATTATGAATGCCTGACATTTGCTAATAATCTTGCTTCTTTACAAATGTTAGAAACGGTGTTATAATAAGCTAACATTTGCCGGAGGCCAGCTATGATACCGAATGATAAAAAGATAGAACGCATGATAAATGTGTCGCGCATGTACTATGAGCAGGGCATGAACCAGAGCGCGATTTCAAAGGTTCTGGGAATTTCCAGACCGCTTGTGAGCGTCCTGCTGGGCGAGGCTCGCGCCTGCGGAATAGTCACGATAACGATAAACGATGTCAAGAGCGCAGAGCAGCTTGTCGCCTCCCGGCTGGAGGCTAAGTTTTCACTTCGCCGTGCTGTTGTCGTCGCTGATTCGCACACGTCGGAGGCCACAAACAATGCAGTCTCGGCAGAGGCATTTTCCCTGTGCTTTCGCCAAGACACGGCGGCAAAAAACGTGGGCGTGGGCTGGGGCTCGATGCTCGGCCGCATGGCGGACTATGCCGAAACCCTGCCCGATATTGAGAGCAGGGGCGGGCACATCTTCCCGCTTATCGGCGGCATCGGCGCGTCCTACCGCGGCTATCACACCAACGAGATTGCGCGTATTTTGTCCGGAAAAGCAGGGCTTATCGCCGATTATCTCTATCTTCCGGCGTTTTTTGATTCCGAGTCCGAGCTGGAATTTGTCCGCCACATGGATGCCTGTCTCTCCATGAACGAGAAGTGGGACGATATGGATCTCGCGCTCGTGAACATCTCGAACTTCCCCTCGTATCCCGACCTCGGCGTTGAATACCGCTTCGGCAACCGCCTCGCGCGTGAGGGTTCGGTCGGTCGCGTTCTCGCCCATTATTACGACATTAACGGGCGCGTGATCGAGGCAAGCGTGGACAATGTCATGCAGGCCGCAACAGAGCAGCTCGCGCGCACGAAGACCGTCGTCGCCGTGTGTTCAACCCTGCTCGCCGCGCGCAGCGTCATCGGTGCTTTAGCCCTCGGCTGCATCGATACCCTGGTGCTCCCGCGCTCTCTTGCGGAGAGTATTTTGGACACAGACTGACTAAATTTAAATTTCTTTGACCAGATCGTGCAATTCGGGCATCCGTTTTGTGCATCTGGTCAATTTTTTGTCTATATTTAGAAAATGCTTGCGTTTTAAAATAGCGTATGTTACTATTTGCTTGTATAAATGAAATATTTCTCTAACATTTGTTAGTTTAAGGAGGTCGCCACACAATGACGAAGCAAGAATTTGCACAGAGGTTTTTAAATGCCTGTGACAGCATGATATCAGCTCAGGATGAGCTTACGGAGATTGATTCACGTTTTGGTGACGCCGACCACGGCATAACGATGACGAAGATTGCAAATGCAATGATCGCGGCGGTCGAGGCGAGCCGGGGCGGCATTCGCGCGATGCTAGACGACGTTGCCATGGCGGTCATGATGATAAACGGCGGCAGCGCGGTGCCGCTGTGGAACACCTATCTCGACGGTCTGATGGAGGCCGCGCCTGAGGGCGACACAGTAGGCGCGCAGGAGCTTCGCGCCATGTTTGCAAACGGCCTTTCCTGTCTTTCGGCGCTGTCCAAGGCGAAGGTCGGCGACAAGACGATGATGGATACGCTCATCCCCGCAAGCGAGGCGATCGAGGCCTGCACGGGCGACGAGGACGAGATATTCACCGCCGCGGCGCAGGCCGCAGAGCGCGGGGCGGAGGCGAGCCGGAACTTTGTCTCGAAGTTCGGCCGCGCGCGCAGCTATGGCGAGCAGACAGTCGGAACGCCGGACGCGGGCGCTGTATCAATGAAGTATTTCTTCGCAGGACTTGCGAAGAAGTAAATAATGAAAAGGGAAAGATAGGAGGAAATTGTTATGAAAATGAAGAAGTTTATCAATGATCCGAACACCCTGACCGACGAGCTTTTGGAGGGTCTGGCCCTCTCCAACGGCGACATAGTCGATGTACGAGGCCATATAGTAGTCAGCCGCGCGCTCGAAAATGCAGACCGCGTCACGCTTGTCGCCTTTGGCGGCTCGGGCCACGAGCCTGCACAGGCCGGTTTCGTCGGTGACGGAATGCTCGACGCGCACGTAGTGGGCGACATTTTCGCAGCTCCCAACCCGCAGCTGGTTTTGGAGGCGGTCAAGATTGCCGACAAGGGTCACGGTGTCCTGCTGCTGGTTCTGAACCACGCGGGCGACATGCTCTGCGGCAACATGGTCATGAAAATGGCGCAGAAGGAAGGGCTGAATGTCCGCAAGGTTGTCAGCCAGGAGGATATTTCCAACGCCCCGCGCTCCAACTCCGACGACCGCCGCGGGCTTGCCGGCGCGATCCCCATGTACCACATCTCCGCTGCCGCAGCCAAGGAAGGCAAAAGCCTTGACGAGGTTGCGGAAGTCACCCAGAAGTACGCGGATTCCATGGCAACCATAGGCGTCGCGGCCCGCTGTGCAACTCACCCCGCCACAGGCGCGGAGTTCGGCGATCTCGGCGACGAGGATATGGAAATCGGCATGGGTCAGCACGGCGAGGGCGGCGGCGGACGCCAGCCGATGAAGAGCGCCAGAGAGACCATCGCCATAATGGCCAACGCTCTCGTGAAGGACATTCCGCTGGAGCGCGGCGACAAGGCCTTTGTCATGATAAACGGCTCGGGTGCGACCACGCTCATGGAGATGTACATATTTTATAAGGATTGCGTTGCCTATCTCGAGGAGCTGGGCATCGAGGTCGTTGCGAACATGGTCGGCGAGATTCTGACAGTTCAGGAGCAGGCGGGCTTCCAGCTCAACATTTCAAAGTGGGACGACGAGACTCTGCGCCGCTGGAACACTCCGGCACATACTGTCGCATTTTTCAAGGAGTAAGAAATGGCTGACGCAATAGGAAACAAGGCCGCCAAGGACTATCATCTGGACGTCGCGGCGGATAATCAGGGCTTTTTTGCCAAGGGACTTGGCAATACCGACTGGGGCATGAAAAACAGAATCTCCCGCCTGTTTCGCCCCGAATCCGGCAACACCGTCATGCTCGCCTTCGACCACGGCTACATAATGGGCTCCACCGCCGGGCTCGAGCGGCTCGACGTGAGCATAGCGCCACTTTGCGAGTATGCAGACGTGCTCATGGGCACACGCGGCGCAATCCGCTCCTGCATACCCCCGACAACGGGCAAGGCAGTCTGCCTTCGCGCCACGCACGACAGCTCGGTGCTTTTCGAGGACATGAGCCTCGGCAGCGGCCTCGGCCTGGACATGGAGGATGCCCTGCGCATGAACGTCACGGCTCTGGCGATACAGTGCTTTGTCGGCGGTGCCGGCGAGCGCGACTCGCTTGAGACTCTCTGCCGCGCTGCCGACGCGGGCTACCGCTACGGCGTGCCCGTTCTGGGCGTAACCGCGGTCGGCAAGCAAATGGCGCGCACGCCGCAGTATTTCCTGCTCGCGACACGCATGCTGGCGGAGCTGGGCGCAAGCGTCATAAAAACCTATTACTGTGACGACTTTGAAAAGGTCGTCGCCGCCTGCCCCGTCCCCATCGTCATCGCCGGCGGCAAGAAGCTTCCGGAGGCAGACGCGCTCCACATGGCATACAGAGCCATGCAGGAGGGCGCGCGCGGGGTGGACATGGGCCGCAACATTTTCCAGAGCGAGAACCCGGTTGGAATGTGCCGCGCAGTGGCGGGCATAGTGCATGACGGCTTGACTGACAAGCAGGCCTACGAGCTGTATCAGGAGTTGTCAAACTAAAATACTTGAGCGGCACAGGCCGCACAATAAAAAAAAGGAGCGGCAAAAAAGCCGCTCCCGCCCCCGGCACGTAGCGAGAACCGTCTGCAAACAAGACTCGCCGCGTACGCATGGCACTGACTAGTATAGCATTAATTTTGCTGATTTCAACATCAAGTGCCATGTGATTTCTAAACAAATTATAAATTTTGGGGAGGAAATCGCAATGTCATTCAAGAAATTTTTACCGATCGCGTTAGTAATCGCCTGCCTGGCGGCAATCCTTCAGACCATCGACCAGCTTCTCGGCCAGAGCGCACTGGCTGCCTTCGCCGGCTTCGGCTGGATCTCCTTCCAGTCCTGGGCAGTTTATTTCATGGGCGGCTGCACCGTCAAGGACGGCGTCCGCGGCTTTTTCGGCTATCTGCTGGGCATCATCGCCTCTGTCGCGATCTTCAAGTTCGGCGGAGTCCTCGGCGGCCTCGGCTTCTGGGCTATGCCCGTCTGCCTCGTGGTTCTCGTCACCGTCATCATGCAGCTTGAGAACGCACCTTCCCTGCTGAACTTTGTTCCCTCTCTGTTCGTCGGCGCGGGTGCCTTCTTCGCGATGGCCTCCTACGTCATCACCGACGGCAGCTGGGGCGGATATCTCCAGGCCGCCGGCATCGAGCTTTTGTACTGCGTAATCGGCCTGCTTTGCGGCTGGGCAACTGTCGCCTTCCGCGGCTGGTACGAGCCCAGATATGTAAACGTCGAAGTTAAAAAATAAATTTTAGGAGGAAAATACAAAATGGCTGCTGAGTATATGCACGTCGGAATTCCGGTTCTGAATAAAAAGCCCAACATGGTTTACAATGAGTGGGGCGGCTTCTGGGTCAACGAGAGCGTTGACGAGTACGACTACAAAATCGAGTATCTGAAGTTTGAGGAGGGCACCCGCTTTCCCGAGATTCTCTCCAAGCAGTTCCACGTAGCCTATAAGGTTGACGACGCCGATCCATATCTGGCGGATGCCGACCGTGTGATCTTCGGGCCCGAGGTTCTCTCGCCCACCAGCCGCATCGCCTTCATTATAAAGGACGACGCGATCATCGAGCTCTACGAGGAAAAATAGTAATGTGTAAAGCCGCTTATAATGCCACATTTTTCAGTCCACTCGGCGGCCTGAAAAACGGCGCTGCGCTTTTTGTTTTCGCTTGCAAGGCAAGCTCAACAAGGCATTCGATCTAATTCGAGGCGGGCTCTGCCCCCTCGAGCTCCCCCGGGGGAGCAAATTGAATCTTATTATTGTCCGGGGTAGACCTTGTCTACCCCGGACAATAATAAGCAAAAATAGTCGGGCAGGGCGGCTTCTAAAGAGCTAAGATACCGCTACAGACAGGAGGCGTCAGACATGGATTGGACTGAAAGCATCGCAAGGGCGATCAGCTATATCGAGGACAACATCAAGGAAGACATCACAATCGCGGACATCGCGGCGCAGGCTGCGATTTCGCCGTTTTATTTCCAAAAGGGCTTTGCAATGCTCTGCGGTTTTACGGTCGCTGAGTATATGAAGCGCCGCAGACTCAGCCTTGCCGGGGCGGAGCTTGTCTCCACCGAGCGGAAAATCATTGATGTCGCACTCGATTACGGCTACGACTCGCCCGACAGCTTCACAAAGGCCTTCACCCGTTTCCATGGCGCAACTCCGAGCTCTGTGCGCAGGGGCGACGCAATGGTAAAATCCTTTGCCTCGCTCAAAATCAAGCTTAGCTTAGAAGGAGGCTATACCATGGACTACAAAATTGTGAAAAAGGACGCGTTCACCGTCGTCGGCATGTCAAGAGTTTTCAGCTACGAGCAGGCGGCGGTCGAAGTGCCGAAGCTGTGGGCGGAGTATTTTGCCAGCGGCAAAAACGAGCTCGTTTGCAGCAAATACGGCGTGAATATCGACGAGAGCATGGCGGGCAACACATTTGAATACCTGATCGCGGATAACTATAATCCCGCAGCAGATATTCCGGAGGGATTTGTGACAAAGGTCATCCCGGCATTCAGCTGGGCGGTTTTCGCCTGCCGGGGCGCGGTGTCAAGCGCGATGCAGGACACCAACAAGAAAATATTTTCCGAATGGTTGCCCGCTTGCAGGGAGTATGAGATCGCGGCGGGCTACAACATCGAAATGTACTCCGACCCCGCAGATTACACCGGGGGCGTTCAGGACAAGAACTATTACAGCGAAATTTGGATTCCTGTACGCCGGAAATAAGCGCAGATGCAACAAGAAAAAACGGTATAGCCAGGTGCTATACCGTTTTTTTGTTCTTTATATAGTTGTAGGCGTATATCCCAAGACCCGCGGCAAGCGCCAGGCAGCAGAGCGCAAACAAAAGCCCCATGTCGTGATAGTCGAGAAAGCCCAAAAGACCCGTCTTCACCGTAACCCCGCTCTGACCCGCTACCGAGCTCCAGGTCTCCGCCGGATACACCGCCGACAAAATCCAGAACGCGAGAGCGCCAATGCCGCCGGCAAGCGCCAAAAATCGGGCTGTGCGCGAGTGTCCGCCGACAGCTGCGGGCGGCGGTGCGGGCATCTGCGGACTGCCATCCTGCTCCATGTCGTCCTTGAGCAGATAGTCACAGCTCACGTCAAACACGCGGCTTATTTGCAGAATCTTCTGCGTCTCCGGCAGGGATGAGCCCAGCTCCCACCTCGATATTGCCTGCCTCGACACAGCGAGCTTATCGGCGAGCTCCTCCTGCGACATGGCCGCCTGCCGGCGCAGCAGCGCCAGTTTTTCTCCGAATGTCATGCGTGCACCTCCTGTATTCATAGCTCAAGTCTAGTCAAAACTCTAGTTGCATTCCACCAGACCGGGCTTGAAAAAGCGCAAGCAGCAGTTGCGTGACCTGTTTTTTTACTCATTCACCCGATATTCACGGAAGATTTTTTCTTTCCAGACATCGCCCGGCTCGGCCTTGTAGTTTTCAATGTACTCCACAAGCTCGGTGGCCTCTGTGAAAATATCATAGAGCGCGTGACCGCCCTCGGGAAAGAATTTCTCATCCACCGCACGCTGGAGCATTGCCTCCATCGCGTCGTAATAGCCGTTGGTGTTCAAAATGGCCATAGCCTTTGCGTGGCGACCCAGCTGCTTTAGGGTCAGCGCCTCAAAAAACTCCTCAAAGGTGCCGATGCCGCCCGGCAGGGTCACAAAAGCGTCGGACATGTCCTCCATCATTTTCTTGCGCTCACCCATGGTCTCGGTGAAAATCATCTCCGTGCAGTCCTTATACAGTATGCCCGGCTCGTCAAAAAAACGCGGCGCTATTCCTATCATTTTGCCGCCCTCGCCCGTGACTCCGCGTGCCGCGGCACCCATAAGCCCGCTGTCGCCGCCGCCAAAAACCATCGTGTGTCCGCGGCGGGCGAGCGCCGCGCCGAGTGCGAAGGCCTCCTCGAAATAAATTTCCTTGAGCTCCCTGCTGGAGGCTCCGTAAACACATATTGTCATATACTAATCCTCAAATCTCAGGACCCTGCGCATTCTCGCGAGAGTGAGCCTGTTTCTTATTGCGGCGGATATGTCCAGAACCTCGGGCTTCAGGCTCTCATCGATGCCGATATCGCGAAGCCTGTATTTGCCGCCGATGTCGATGAAAAGCTCCGTCAGCTCCCCGGCTGTCGGTATCGCCGAGATGAGTTTAACAATTTCGGGCCACTTGTCAACGATATTCTGCGGATCAAAGCTTCCGAGCACGTCGTTTTCGTTCTCCTTGAGCACGCCCTCGGCGAGAGGGCCGAACTTCTCCCGCACCCAGTCGGGGTCGAGCGGCCGGAAGGCCCCGGCCTTGGGCGTCAGCTGCGCCAGCCTGTGATATTCCTCGGCGCACAAAACAGTGCCGACGCCGACACACTCGCCGTGGATGCCGTGCGCGCCCTCAAAGCGCGGCGGCTTCATCTCGACCAAATGCGCGATGAGATGCTCAGCGCCCGAGGCGGCGCGCGAGTTCCGCAGCATCTGCATGGTGAGGCCGGATATCATCTGTGCCATGGTCATGGTCTCAAAATCAGGCTCCTCGCCGCGGCGGAGCTCCTCTGCACATTTCGTCATCATATCCAGCGCCTGCTGCGCCATATCGGCCACGCGCTGGCAGTAATATTCACCGCTCACGAGCTGCGATATCTTCCAGTCGGCAAGTGAAATATGCTTTGAGAGTATGTCCGCAACACCGCTGACCGCAAGGAACATGGGCGCGGCTGAAATGATGTCCAGATCAGCCACGACGAGGGCGGGCGCGTGCATGGGAATGGACTTTTTCACCCCGTCTATGACTACCGAGCAGATGTTCGCCGTGAAGCCGTCCGAGGAGGCGAGAGTCGGTATCGAGACAAAGGGAATGCCCATGTTATAGGCGTTGTAGCGCGCAAAATCCATGAGCGTCCCGCTGCCGACGGTGACAATCACCTCGGGCTCGTCCAGGTCGGGGATGATGGATTCTATCATGGTCTTTTCCGAGTGCAGACCGTCCGCCTGCAAAACCAGCTCCTTGTCCGCACGCACGCGGGTCATTGTGGGCAGGCTGTAGGTGTTAGAGTCATAGAGCACGGTGCGCCTGCCTGTGAGACCGCAGTCTGACATATATTTTTCAAAATCTTTGAGACAGCCGTAGTCCACAACAACCATTTTGGTGTCCAGCGGATGCTCCCGCCCGCAAGTGCACGGCCCCCCATATTTGGAACAATCAAGTATCATAATGTTCTCCCTTCAAAGAAAAAAGCAGAGCTCGACAGCTTCGAAGGCCGCATCTGACGAGCCATAAAAACATAGCACAGGCTCCATGAAAATGCAAGAGCCGCGATATTAATCAGGGCGCTGCCCACATGGCTGTAAGCAGCGCCCCGTTTAGAATTTACTTATGCGGATTACAGGATGGAGCTGTGCACGGCAGTGTTCATAATTCCGCAGAACACATAGATGCTCGAAACGATGAGCGCACCGGCCCAGTTTTTGCCCGTGAGCTTATAGAACGCACGCAGGAAATACGGTGCGAGGAAAAGCTGCCAGACGCAGAACGCGATTACAAGCACGTTGATCCAGGTCGGTCCCCAGATGACGGTTCCGGTCAGGATGAGCTTGCCGTATTGCAGGGCCCAAAGCAGGCCGAGACCGAGGATATTTCCAAGACCGAGGATGAAGAGGTTGCGCCGCTCCTTCATGCCCTCGAAGCGGGCCGCGCCGTTGACCATCAGCGAGTTCGCCAGATAGAAGGCGAAGAAGATGGGCAGATACTGGAAGAAATAGAACAGATGCCCGACGTCGAAGGTCTTGACAGCCGGTGTCCAGAAACGGAAGTCGGTGTTAAACGCCCACTTGCAGAACCAGACGACAGCGTAGAACAGGCCGATGACAGAGGCGGAGAGTAAAACGGTCTTCCAAAACTGCCTTCCGCTGATCTTGAATCCGATCATCTTGTCGTTGCGGATGCCCTCGGCCTTATCCTTATTGTAATTGAAGAAGAACCAGAAGAATCCCCAAATCGCACTGAGAATTGTCCACACGGAGATCGTGTTCATGGTGGGAGCGGCAAAGAAGGTCCAGTTGGTCATGAAGAAACCGTGGTTCTTCGTGGCGTCGAGCGAGGGTACGATTTCGACCGCAATCCATGCTGCGATGAAGGAGACAACTCCGCCCAGAACCCAGCCGACCCAGAATGCCCTCTTTCTCTTCCCACTGAGCGCCGGGACCCTCGGCCCCTCCGCGCCCTTGAGCTCGGCAAACCACGGGCAGTCCAAAAGCACACTGCACAGCGGCACGAGAAGCATGAACAGACCTATCATTGCGACAAGGTTGAAGCCCTCTTTATAGAGGAAAATTTGATTTGTGGAGCCGAGGCTCGTGTCAACGTCGAGCGTGTATGTAAAAAATTCGATGACGTCCCTGGTTGACGCGGGGTCAAAGTGGATAAGAGGATGCGTGGTGTTCGGCTGATAGAGCACGCGCAGCGTTCCGTCTTCCCTGCTGCCGTAAAATTTGCCCTCCTCGACAGAGCTGACACTCGGGTCGGAGCTGTTGACCATGGCCAGAGCCTCGCTTGACGAGCCGCGCAGGTCGGCGCTGCCGGTGCTGCAGCCGTATCCGCCCTCTTCGAGCAGACCGTAGAGGAAGCCCATGTTGCAGCGGATGGCGCTCCAGTCGGCAAGGCTGCCGGGCGACTGTCCGGTGGGCAGGGCGGCGCTTATCTTCATCTGAGAATCTGCGTATGCCTGCTCAGCCTCGGTGATTTCGGCTCCGCCGTCGGAGTCTGCGGCCTGGGCCTGCTCAATGGCGGCGTTATAGAGGTTGCTGTAGTGGATGGCGGTATTTTTTGCTGCGCGTCCGCCCATGGAGTGACCCATGACGCCGACCTTGTCCGTGTCAACGAAGTCGATGACGCCGCTGTTCACATACTCGACCAGCGCAACCATGCCCTGACCATAGAGGTCGGAGTCAACCGCCTGGCTGACCTGAACGCTGCTGGACAGACCGTGGTTGTATGCGTCCATCGCGATGACCACAAAGCCGCGGCGTGACAGTTCAATGGAAGCTGCGTCCTGAACCTCCGCGCTGTTGAGCCAGCCGTGGCTTGTTATAACCACGGGGGCGGGTGTTTCCGGTGTTGCCTCCTTGGGCATGTAGATAAGCGCGTGCAGATACTGCTGCTGCTCGGTCACGAGGTACAAATCCTTGACAGTCACGTCGCCTGCACCTGTCTGAAGCAGAGCCGCACCGATGCTGCCGATCAAAATCAGCACAAGCGCAATGCACAAAATCTTGTTTCTCTTTGTAGCCTTTTTCATTTAGTTTCCTTCCCTCTTTCATTTTCTATTTTCTCTCCCCTCCTGATGAGGAGTTAAGACATTTTTACCGCCGTCTCAGCCCTCGGCCCAGGTCAGGGCGCATTTGACGGCGCGCTTCCAGCCACGCAATCTCTCCTCTTGCAGGCTCTCCTCGATATCCGGCGAGAACACGTTTTCAATCTCCCAGTTACTGCGGATGTCATCCCTATCCTTCCAGTATCCGACCGCAAGCCCGGCAAGATAGGCCGCGCCGAGCGCAGTTGTCTCGATGCACTTGGGTCTGTAGACCTCAGTGCCGAGCATATCGCTCTGAAACTGCATCAGAAAATCGTTTGCGGCCGCGCCGCCGTCCACCTTGAGCTGGGTAAGCGTGACCTTGGCGTCGTTTTCCATTGCCTCGCAGATGTCGCAGGTCTGATATGCGATTGATTCAAGCACCGCGCGAACCAGATGCTCACGCGAGAAGCCGCGCGTCATGCCGACAAGCATTCCCCTTGCGTGCTGACTCCAATACGGCGCTCCGAGTCCCGTAAACGCGGGGACAATATACGCACCCGCACTGTCCGGCACGGACTCGGCAAGCCGCTGCGACTCAGACGCGGAGGTAAGCACCCGCAATTCGTCGCGCAGCCACTGCACGGCGGCTCCGCCGGTGAAGATGCTGCCCTCAAGCGCGTATTCTATGTGACCGGGCAGACCGACCGCGATGGTGGTGATCAGTCCGTTTTTGGACTCGACAGGCGTTTCGCCGGTGTTCATCAGCAAAAAGCAGCCTGTTCCATATGTATTCTTGACATCCCCGGGGCTGAAGCAGCACTGCCCGAAGAGCGCGGCCTGCTGATCGCCCGCCGCACCGCAGACGGGAATCTCGCCGCCAAACAGCTCCGGAACACTCTGTCCGTAGACACAGCTGGAGGGCTTCACCTGGGGCAGCATACTGCCGGGGATGTTAAGCAGGCCGAGCAGCTCCTCATCCCAGCAGAGCTTGTGAATGTCGAATATCATGGTGCGCGAGGCGTTTGTGTAGTCCGTGACGTGAACCGCGCCGCCTGTCAGCTTCCAGATAAGCCAGCTGTCGATTGTGCCGAACAGCAGCTCCCCCGCCTCGGCGCTCTCACGCGCACCGGAGACGTTGTCGAGTATCCATTTAATCTTGGTGGCGGAGAAATATGCGTCAGGCACGAGTCCGGTTTTTTTGGAAATGACATCGCTATAGCCGTTTGCGACCAGCTCATCGATAGTTTCGGAGGTGCGGCGGCATTGCCAGACTATGGCGTTTGAAACCGGCTCTCCCGTGTTTTTGTCCCACACAACCGTGGTTTCGCGCTGGTTCGTGATGCCGATCCCCGCGATATCCCGACTCGACACGCCGAGCTCACGCATAGCTTCACGCGCGACCTCAATTGTCGTGTCCCAAATTTCCATCGCGTCGTGCTCGACCCAGCCGGGCACGGGATAAATCTGCCTGAACTCCTTCTGTGCGACCGCACAGGCCGCGCCGCTCCTGTTGAATATTATACATCTGGAGCTTGTTGTGCCCTGATCCAGCGCCATAATATACATTCTTCTACTCCTCCTCAATCAAGCTGTTTCCATGCAGGCTCATAGGTTGTTGAAATGCACAGCGCCCCTGCCGAAAGAGCGCTTACAATATCATCCTTGTCTCTAATAAGGCCGCCGGCGATCACCGGCGTGCGGTATCTTGAGTTTATCAGATAGATAATCTTGGGCATAAGCCCGGGCATGATCTCCATGAGATCGGGGTCGCAGGACGCGCGCTGCTTTCCAATGTTGTCAAGCGCAATCGAGTCGAGGATAAACAGCCGCAAAATTGTTATGAGCCCGAGCTCCTTTGCGTGCTTTAAAATCGGCGGCTTGGTGCTTATGACGCCATCCGCGCGGGTAAATTTCTTGACAAAATCCGCGGCGATCTCCTTGCCTGCCAGACCGGTCATGAGATCCAGGTGGATAAACGCATGCTTTCCCGCATCCTTGACGCGCTCGACAAGCTGTGAAATGTTGCATATATTCCCATACAGAAAGAATATAATTCCACATTCAGAATGCAGTGCCCGCGCGAGCTGCTCATCATTTTTGACGGATGCAATTATTGGATTCGTCTCAAAGAGCGTCAAACTGCTATTCATAATCATAAAATCTCCTAAAAAAAAGCGCGCGGAAAACGAACATTTATAATGCTCGTCTTTCCGCACCTCATCTCATGTGCATATAGATTAATGTAATCTTAACAGCAAGTTTTAATTAATTCAATGCACCATATAAACGAATCACTCTGCACAATCTTGTTATTTTACACAAAATTCTTCTAATATCCGTTCGCGATTGTCGCAGTTTTAACAAAGTCCGCACATTGGCGTTCTTCTATCTCTTCTTTTCGAGAGCCTCGAGGGCTTTTTTGGCAATGCCCTCGTCCGTGAGTCCATATGCCTCCAAAACCTTTTCCGCCTTGCCTGAGCGCCCGAATTCGTCCATAACGCCGTGGCGGATGACAGGCACCGGATGGTGCTCCGACAAGAACGAGGCCACAGCCGAGCCGAGACCGCCGATTATGCTGTGCTCCTCAGTTGTGAGAATGCAGCCCGTTTCGCAGGCGGCGGCAAGGACGAGAGACTCGTCCAGCGGCTTTATGGTATGCATATCTATTAATCTAACAGAGACGCCGGAGTCGGCGAGGATATCGGCTGCCGAAAGCGCTCTTTGAACCATCAGGCCGGTGGCGATGATAGTCATGTCACTTCCCTGCCGCAAAACCGCGCCCTTGCCAAGCTCGAACTTGTAGGCGGGGACGCTATCCGTGACGGTGTCAACCGCCATGCGACCCAGACGCATGTACGCCGGACCGTCGTAGTCCATGAGCGCACGCACAGCCTGACGCATCTCGTTGCCGTCGCAGGGGTTTAAAACGAGCATGCCGGGGATTGCGCTCATGAGCGCAAAATCCTCAATGCACTGGTGGGTCGCGCCGTCCTCACCGACGGAAAGTCCGCCGTGCGAGCCGATACATTTGACGTTTATGCGCGGGTATGCCACGCTGTTGCGCACCTGCTCGTAGGCTCTGCCCGCGGTGAACATGGCAAAGGAGTTTGCGAAGGGCTTTTTGCCGCAGCTTGCAAGGCCGGCGGCGACGCCGATCATATTCGCCTCTGCAATGCCCATGTTGAAAAAGCGCTCGGGATAGGCTTTAGAGAAGCCCTTGGTCATGGTCGCACCCGCAAGGTCGGCATCCAGAACCACAAGCTCGGGATATTCCTCGGCGAGGTCGATGAGCATCTGACCGTATACGGCGCGTGTCGCTATTTTCTCTGCCATTTCTCAGCCCTCCAGACTCTCGACGGCGGCGTTGAGCTCCGCCATCGCAGTTTCGTACTGCTCGGCATTCGGCGCTTTGCCGTGCCAGCCTGCCTCGTTTTCCATGAAGCCCACGCCCTTGCCCTTTATCGTCTTGGCGAGGATGACCACGGGCTTGCCGCTGATGTTTTTAGCCTCCTCGAAGGCGGCGCGCAGCTCGTCAAAGCTGTGCCCGTCGGCCTTTATCACATGCCAGCCGAAGGCGGCAAACTTCTCATCCAGCGGCTCGGAGGGCATGACCTCGGCGGTTGTGCCGTCAATCTGAAGACCATTCACGTCCACGATGGCGCAGAGGTTTGAAAGCTCGTATTTCGCGGCCGACATAGCGGCCTCCCAAATCTGACCCTCTTCAATCTCGCCGTCGCCCAAAAGCGCATAGACGCGGTAGTCAGCCCCGTCGACCTTCCCCGCAAGCGCCATGCCGACTGCGACGGAGAGTCCCTGACCCAGCGAGCCTGTGGACATGTCCACACCCGGCACGTGAACCATGTCGGGGTGACCGGACATGTGTCCGTCTATGCTGCGGAAAAGCTCCAGCTTCTTCTCGGGGAAAAATCCGCGCAGGGCGAGGACGGGATACAGTCCCGGTGTGCAGTGCCCCTTGCTCATAACGAAGCGGTCGCGCGCAGGATCCTGCGGGTTTGCCGTGTCAACACGAAGAACCTCGAAATACAGCTCGGTCAATATATCCATTGCCGACAATGAGCCACCTATGTGGCCCGACGCGGCACGGAATACCATCTCCATGCCCAGCCTGCGCCCGCGAGCGGCGCACAGCTCAAGCTCCTGATTTGTCATTGCATCTCCTCCAAATTGTGAAGTCTTAATCTAATAACCTTAATATTATAGCACCAACCCGGCCTCTTTACAACGCAAAAGCGGTCAAAACGTGATAAAAAGCTGTCAATGGCTATTTCTTCATATAGAGCTTTGCAAGGCCGCCCTGGCTGGTTTCCCGGTATGGGTGCGCGATGTCCCGGCCTGTCTCATACATCGTCTCTACCACCATGTCGAAGCTGATTTTCCGCGAGTTTGTCAGGAAGCTTGCGAGGCTCAAAGCATTTATCGCGCGCATAGCCGCCACGGCGTTGCGCTCTATGCAGGGGATCTGCACGAGGCCGAATATCGGGTCGCAGGTCAGCCCCAGATGGTGCTCCATGGCGACCTCGGCAGAGTATTCGATCTGGTCGATGCCGAGTTCAAACAGCTCCGCGAGCGCCGCCGCGGCCATTGAGCAGGCCGAGCCGATCTCCGCCTGACAGCCGCATTCCGCGCCGGAAATTGAAGCGTTGGTCTTTATAAGGTTTCCTATCAGCCCGCCCACCGCGAGCGCACGCAGGACGCGCTCGTCCTTGAACCCGCGCTTTTCCTGCATGTACAGCAGGGCCGCCGGAACAACCCCGCAGGAGCCGCAGGTCGGTGCCGTGACTATCGTGCCGCCGCCGGCGTTCTGCTCGCTCACCGCAAAGGCGTAGGCGCAGACGAGCCGGTTCTCGCGCGTGGCCTCGCTCTCGTCTATGTGGCGCTGGTTATAAAGGTACTGCGCCCGCCGTTCGACCTCGAGCCCGCCGGGCAGTATGCCGGAGGCCGTCAGTCCTTCGGAAATGCTGCGCTTCATCGCAAACCAGACCGTCGCAAGCTCGTCCCAGATTCCCTCACCCTCGCGCAGGGCGACGAAGTCGGAAAGGCGCATTTTGTGTGCCTTGCAGAAATCCGCAATCTCCTTGAAGCTCGACTCGGGATAAAACTGCGGAGCCTCGATATCCTCACGACCCACGACGCGAATCGCGCCGCCGCCGGGACTGAGCACGCGCATGAACGCGAGCTGCTCACCGTTTTTAAAGGCGGTGAAGTCCATCGTGTTCGGATGCGGAAGGTCTTTTTTATCCTTGTCACAAATTATCTCGCACTTTATCGGCTCAAACACCTGCTCCAGCGCAAGGTTGGTCTGATGTCCCGTGCCGGTCAGCGCAAGTGAGCCGTATAAAACAACACGCACCTCGTCAGCCTCAAGATTTTCCGAGCGAAACAGCTTCGCGGCTCTCTCCGGCCCCATGGTGTGCGAGCTGGACGGCCCTCTGCCGATTCTGTATATCTTTAAAATTGACTTCATGACGGCACCCCCAAAAGCTCATTATTCACGTTTATTGTACACTCTCCGCCAATTATTAGCAACATAATCCCCGACAGGAAAATGACTTGCCATAAGCTGCGCTTTGGTCTATAATTTAACGCATATTCCCAGTTAGGAAGGTGAACAATTAATGACCAAACACAACTATCAAATCACTACTGACTCCGGCTGTGACCTCTCGCTTGAGCTGTGTCGGGAGAAGAACATTCTTCCCTACCACATGCCATACACCATGGACGGAGATATTTTTACAGACGGCATGGATGAAAATAGCTTTCGCAATTTCTATGAGCTTATGCGCGCCGGAGCAATCGCAAAGACGAGCCAGATAAATCCCGGCGAATTCACCGAGTTTTGGAAGCCTCTGGCGCAGTCGGGCACACCTGTTCTGCACATTTCACTTGCCGGCGCGATATCCGGCTCATACGCCAACGCCTGCTCCGCGGCACAGCTGCTGCGTGAGGATTATCCCGACTGGATTTGCCGCGTTGTGGATTCCGCAAACGCATCCGCGGGCGTGGGGCTCATAGTTCTGCGCGCCATTTCAAACAAGGACGCGGGCATGAGCCTTTTTGAAAACGCAGACGAGCTCGAGTCTATGCGCCACAACGTAAACGCAATTTTCACGACGAGCGATCTCACGTATCTGTATCGCGGAGGACGTGTCAGCCGCACGGCGGCGGTCTTCGGCACGGCGCTCAACATCATCCCCATCATGCACCTGGACTATGAAGGGCATCTTGAGGTCTGGCAGAAGGTTCGCGGCGACAAGCAGTGCAAGGCGAAGGTCATAAAGGACATAGTCGAGCTTGTCGAGGACGCCGGGAACCAGACGCTTGTGATCTCCGAGGCCGACGCGCCCGAGAAGGCCCGAGAGTACGGCGAGGCGCTCAAGCAGGCGGCAGGTTTTCGCGACGTGTTCTACACGCATATCGGCCCGATCATCGGCGCCCACACCGGCCCGGGGCTCATCTCGGTGTTCTTTGTCGGCAAACAGCGGGTATAGAAACAGCTAATAAAACAGGGTGTATATACATATAGTGAGGATATGAAAAATAAAAAAATTGTACTGATTCTTATATTAATACTGACTCTTGCGGCGCTTGCTTGCCTGCTGTGGCTGCGACTGCCGGGCGGCGCGCCCGAACCGACGCCCAGCCCGACCCCGACGGCCGAGCCCAGCCCGACACCCGAGCCGACTCCGACTCCCACCCCAACACCGGAACCCACGCCGGAGCCCACACCGGAGTATTTCACCATCTCTATGGTCGGCGACTGCACGCTCTCATCCTCGCAGTATTACAAGCACTTTGAGGATGTTCTGAAGGGCGACATGAGCTGGCCTTTTTCCGGAACGCTCGAGTATTTTGAGGATGACTATCTCAGCCTCGGAAACCTGGAGTGCAGTCTGTCGGATGAGAAGCTCACAGGCTCGACCACCTTCCAGTTTTGCGGCCCGACCGAGCACGCGCAGATCCTTGTTGACGGCGACATTGAGTTTATGACGCTTGCCAACAACCACACGGACGATTTTCGCGCCCGCGGGCTTGAGGATACAAAGGCCGCTCTGGATGCCTACGGCATTGCCTATGCCGGGCCGGACGAGAGCTATGTGTACGAGGTCGACGGCGGCATCCGCATCGGGCTTTACGCCGCGCGCTGGATAGCCGGTGAGGCCGAGGTCGTCGCCGGAGTCTCGGCTCTTGCCGGGCAGGAGGACATTGACCTTGTCATCTGTCTCATGCACTGGGGGCTTGAGGGCAGCTACCGCGTGACGGAGGGTCAGCGGCTCTTGGGCGAGGCGGCGATAGACGCGGGCGCAGACATTGTCTACGGAACTCATCCGCATGTTTTGCAGCGCATCGACGAATATAATGGCGGCTATATCATAAACAGCCTCGGCAACTGGTCCTTCGGCGGCAACACCTCCCCGCGCGACCGCGACACGGCTATCGTGCAGGTGACGGCAAAGAGAAACACGGACGGCACGGTGAGCCTTGAGGGCTATACGGCAGTCCCCTGCAGTTTATCGAGCACGGCGGGCGTAAACGACTATCGCCCCGTCCCCTACGAGCCCGAGAGTGAGGCTTGGGCGCGTACCATGAGCAAGCTTGACGGCACATGGACCGGCCCCGACCTCGTCATCGACTACTCTGATTACCACAAAAACGACGGCCAGAACGGCGAGAATAACGACAGCGAGAGCGCCGAACCATAAATAGAAAGCAGGACGGGATAAACCGTCCTGCTTTTATTATGTGCGGAGCATCGCGTTATTGCTCGCCGTGAACTTTCTTAATTTCGCAAATCAGAGCCGGAACAGCTGCTCTCATAATTTTACAGGTTCGCGCTTTATCCTCATATATAATCAAATTAAGGCAGCGGAATTTCCACATCCAGCAAAATCTTTCCAAAGCAGCTCACAGGAACGGCTGCCGAGGCGGGTATCTGCATGTCCTCGTGGGCTCTTTTCCGGTTCGGCAGGAAGAGATAGACGTTGCCGGCATAGTCCTGGCAGTACTGCCGGCAGAGGATTTCACTGCCCGCAAAAAACAGACCGACATCGCCGTCGCGTATTGTCGCGCAGCTCTCTATGAGCACGGTCTGACCGCGTTTCACATACGGCTCCAGGCTGTCGTCGGATATTTTAAGCGCGAAATCACCCGCGCAGTCCTCTGAGACCTCTAATACTGTCATAACATCACCCAGCCGAGCATATCACCCGCGCCTGTAATATGTCAATTATTGCTTTTTTTGCAATGCTGAGATAAACTCATTATATATGATAAAGGAGGTTTTTAATTTGAATAAGGCATATGAAAATTTGCTCAAGCGCAGGAGCATAAGAAAATATAAGCCCGAGCAGCTAAGCCGCGAGGAGCTCGACGCGGTGCTGCTCGCCGGAACCTATGCGCCAACTGCGCGAAACCGTCAGTCACCGCTCATCGTCTCTGTTCAGAATAAGGCGGACATCGCTCTCATGAGCAGGCTCAATGCCGGGGTCTGGGGCGTGGAGTTCGATCCGTTTTTCGCCGCCCCTACTATAATAGTGGTATTCGCCGACAGCAAAAACAAAAACGGCGTTCAGGACGCCTCTCTCGTCATGGGCAATCTTATGAACGCGGCCTCCGCGCTGGGGCTCGGCTCCTGCTGGGTGAACCGGGCAAAGGAAGTATTTGAGCTTCCCGAGGGGCGCGCGCTCATGGAGAAATGGGGCATCGAAGGAAACTGGACAGGCGTCGGCAACTGCACCCTCGGCTACATTGCCGATCCCACACCGATAAGGGCCCTGCCGCGCCGCGACAACTATGTCATACGCATAGACTGAAAACCCGCCTGCTCCCCCCAAGTTAAAAATACAATTTTTACCTGTTTTATGACCTGACCAAAACCACAGAAAAATTAGCTAATTTTTCTTTCAATTTTTGCGTCTTCCCTGCCCAAAAACGCCGAAAAGGTGTTTGACTATGGTATGCGTGTGTGTTAAACTATGAACGATCGAATGTTCAAAGACCAACATATTTCGCCCGAAAGTACTTTAAATTTTGTTTATATTTCACTGTGAAAGGACAAATCAAATGCTTAAGACAATTGAAATAAAGCAAAGTGTCTTTGCTGACAATAACCGTGAAGCAGATCAGCTCCGCGCCGAGAACAAGAAGGCCGGGCTGTTCCTTTTAAATCTTATGTCCTCCCCCGGCAGCGGAAAAACGACTACTTTGGTGCGCACAATTGAGTCTCTTAAGGACGAGATGCGCATAGGAATAATGGAAGCGGATATAGACTCCGACGTGGACGCGCACACGGT
>CAZHUG010000040.1:0-18359 GCA_964535405.1 uncultured Oscillospiraceae bacterium
AATAAAGTGTATTGATTTCTCTTAATATATAATTTGTATCCTACCATAAACTGTCTTGCATTTCAACGCTATTTTGCACGTATTAATGTCTTTTTTATGTCAATCATAGTTGTAAATTGTACAATTCATCCAAAAACACAAAAAACACGGCTCTGCATTCCAGAGCCGTGTTGAGTCACTCATTGTGTGTTTATAATAACAACAAATGGTCGCACATCAGATACATTTTGTTCAAGCTTCCACAAGGCGCTCGCCAATCTTATATACATCGCCCGCTCCCACGGTGAGAACCAGGTCACCTGGGTGCGCAGTTGCATGTAATACGTTGACAATCTCGTCAAAGCTCTCGCAGAAGATGCAGCCCTCAACCTGCCCGGCGAGGTCGGCGGAGGATATACCAAGGGTGTTTTTCTCGCGCGCGGCATATATCTCCGTAAGGTAGGTTACATCCGGACGGCGAAGCTGGATAATGAAGTCTTCAAAAAGTGCTGCCGTGCGTGTGTATGTGTGCGGCTGGAACACAAGAACGATGCGCTGATAGCCCAGAGGCTCCACAGCGTCGAGCAGGGCCTTGAGCTCGCCCGGGTGGTGGGCGTAGTCGTCATAGACATCTGCGCCGTTATACTTGCCCTTGAACTCAAAGCGCCGTCCGGCACCCGTAAAGCCCGCAAGCCCGTATTTCACCGCCGCAGGCCGCACTCCGAGGCAGATGCAGGCCGCCGTTGCCGCCAGTGCGTTTTTAATATTGTGTATGCCTGGAACATGCAGTGTCACGCTGGTGAACTTTCTGCCGTGATAATAGATGTCAAACTGACTTGCAGCGCCGACTCGGCGGATGTTGCGCGCATACACATCTGACCTTTCAGTGAGCCCGAAGGTGAACAGCTCACGTCCCAAGGGTTCAAGCGCGTCGAGCGTATTTCTGTCGTCGCCGTTTGCGATTATCTTTCCATCTGCAGGCACACTCCCGGCAAATTTACGGAAGGATTTCTTCACATCATCAAGATCCGTAAAATAGTCCAGATGATCCGCTTCGACATCAAGTATGACGGCTATCGTGGGATGGAAGGCAAGGAATGAGTCGTGGTATTCGCAGGCCTCCAATATAATGGTGTCTCCGCCGCCGACTCTGTGTCCGGCACTGAGCAGTGGAAGCGTCCCACCGATCATGACGGTTGGGTCCCGCTCCGCAGCCATTAGAATATGCGTGCACATGCTGGTGGTCGTCGTTTTGCCATGAGTACCCGAGATGCACAGTGCATTCTCATAGTCGCGCATAATAGCGCCCCAGGCCTCTGCACGCTCAAACACCGAGATTCCGCGCGCCCGTGCCTCTACAATCTCCGGATTGTCGTCATGGACGGCAGCCGTGCGTACCACAAACTGTATATCCGGGGATAGGTTCATTGCAGAATGTCCAATTTTGACCTCTACACCCAAAGAGCGCAAATGCTTAGTCTTCTCGCTCTCTATCATATCCGATCCGTCTATAACAAGACCCATGCCCGTAAGCACCTCGGCCAGCGGCGCCATTGATACACCACCGACTCCAATAAGATGCCCGCGTTTTCCCGGCATTATAAAATCTTCAAACTTAGCCATATATGCTTTAAACTCCAAACAAATCAAGTAATATTTGCCCTATACTTGCAGATTTTGTATCACTGCATTATAATACATTATGCTTAACAATACAAGAATTAAAACAGGAGGGCTCATGAAAGCTCCACCAAAACACACTTTACAAGTAATTTCAGTGCTTTCCGGGGCTGGGTTTGAGGCCTTTTATGTCGGCGGCTGTGTCCGCGACGCAATTTTAGGCAGAAAACCCAACGACTGGGATATCGCATCCTCCGCCCTGCCCGAGGATGTTATGGGGCTTTTTCCACGCACTATACCCACTGGAATCAGACATGGCACTGTTACCGTCCTCCGCGGAGGAAAGCAAATTGAAATCACCAGCTTTCGCACCGAGGGCAGGTACTCAGACCACAGACGGCCCGACAGCGTCATATTCACCGACAATCTCACTGCCGATCTCTCCCGCCGTGATTTTACAATGAACGCCATGGCAATGGACGAGCATTTGAGCATAATTGATCCCTTCGGCGGTCAGGCGGATATAAAAGCGGGCATCATTCGCTGTGTGCACGATCCGTTAGAACGCTTCGCCGAGGACGCACTGCGCATGCTTCGCGCTCTGCGCTTTTCCGCACAGCTCGGCTTTGTCATCGAGCCGGAAACTTTTTCAGCACTGCAAAAATGCGCCCCTCTCTGCCGCGCACTCTCGCCGGAGCGTGTGCGTGACGAGCTGTGCAAAACCCTGCGCTCAAAGGGGCCGGATGTCGTCTATGATATGGTTGAATACGGTCTTCTCGACAGCTTCGTTTCAAGGGACAAGCCGCCTACACGGCTTTCTCTCACACGGCTGCCGCAGTATGCAAGGCTGTCACATCTCTGTCTTGCACTTGAAGGCTCCGGAAATATTATGTCAACCGCTTTTTTTCTTCGCGCCTTGCGCTTTGACAGCCGCAGCGTGCAGACCAGCTCTGCCGCAGTTGATATTCTGCGCTCAGGCTCTCGTGACTGGAAGCGCATACTCCGCGACCATGGTGAGGGGGCTGCGAAGGCTGCATATCCGCATTCAAAGCGCTTGCGGGCTGTTTTGCGCTCCGGTGAGTGCTGGAAACTGTCTGATCTGGCCGTAAATGGCAGGCACCTCGCCGAGCTTGGCATAAGCGGACGCGAGACAGGGGTTATGCTCGGCAAACTGCTTGAGCATGTTATCGACAGGCCGCAGGACAATGATTTAAATATATTATGTAAACAAATTAGAGAGGGTTATTATGACTGAATGGGATAAACTAAAAGCTGATTGCCTTGATTGCAAAAAGTGTGCGCTGTGTGAAACCAGAACGAATGTAGTTTTTGGCGTCGGCGCTTCGGACGCCGAGGTGCTGTTCATTGGAGAGGGCCCCGGCGAAAACGAGGATTTGAAGGGCGAGCCGTTTGTCGGTCGTGCGGGAAAGCTTCTGGACGACATGCTTGAGCTTGTAGGCCTGAACCGCTCGAATATCTACATAGCAAACATGGTCAAGTGCCGCCCGCCCAAGAACCGGGATCCGCTGGAAATCGAGCAGGCCGCCTGCTCCCAGTGGCTCAAGCGCCAGATAGAGCTTCTTGACCCCAAGCTCATAGTCTGTCTGGGGCGCGTGGCCGCTATGAAGTTTATACGCCCGGACTTCAAGATCACCAAGGAGCATGGACAGTGGTTTGATGTGGACGGTCGTCCAACGATGGCACTGTTCCACCCGGCAGCACTTTTGCGCGACCCGCACAAAAAGCCGGATACCTTCGTCGATCTCAAAAAACTTCAGGCAGAGATTCGGGCAGTCTGCGACCATACCTACCAAAATTGAAAGGCACGTTATTATATGATACAGTTTCGAAATGTGTCCATTTCTGAAAAGGAATGGGTCGACCAGTTCGTAAAAGCCGAGGATTCGCGCTCAGCAGACTTCAACTTCGGCAATATTTATATGTGGGACAAATCCTACCGCCAGAGGATTGCCCAGGAGGGCGATCGGTTGCTAACCAAGCTCTGGTATGAAGACCAGCCGTTTTTTGCTTTCCCCATCGGCTCCGGCGATCTTCGTCCGGCGGTAGACGCACTGAGTGCGTATGCCCACAGGCGGGATTTCCCGCTTGCCATCAGGGGCATAACGCTTGAAAACAAGGATTTTTTGGAAAGCTGCTATCCGGGACGCTTTGAGTTTACCGGGGACAGAGACTGCTTTGACTATATTTATTCCGCAGAAAAGCTCTCAAGCATGGGCGGAAAGAAGCTTCACAGAAAGCGTAATTTTTGCAACCGCTTTGAGAAAAACCATAGTTGGGAGTTTAAGCGGCTCACGCAGGAGCTGATTCCATCCTGCATGCAGATGCTGGGAGACTGGCAGGCAGGCTTTGAACAGCCGCCTGACGGCCTTGAGGATGAACATGCTGCGATGATACGCTGCTTCATGCGCTATAAGGCTCTGGGGCTTGAGGGCGGGGTTCTCTACGCCGATGGCAGGATCGTAGGCTTCACAGTGGGCGAGGTCATTTCCTCTGACACCTTTGATGTCCACTTTGAGAAGGCCTTTGCCTCCGTTGCCGGCGCATATCCCATGGTCTGCCGCGAATTTACGCGACAAATCATCTCCGACCACCCGAACATTGTATACCTCAACCGCGAGGACGACATGGGACGCGAAAATCTGCGTACCGCCAAAATGGACTTTTATCCCGAATTTTTGCTGGAGAAATACACTGCAAAGGAGAAATAGCATGAGGGACGCGCTGACTGTCGGACAGGCCGGAGCAGGTGACGGGGCTGCATTGTTCGCCCTCTGGAGCGAGGTTTTTGCTGACGAATCGAAGCTTATTAATGCCTTTTTCGAGCTTTTATACGCCCCTGAGCTTTGCAGCGTCGCGAGGCTTGGAGATGAGATCATCTCAGCCGGTTACTGCATCCCCGGAGCAGTCTCAGGCAACCTGCACTGTTCTTATATCTACGCCATGGCGACGAAGCCTGAGCGCCGCGGCCTCGGTGCTGCAAGCATGGTCGCGCACGCATTGGTAAACGATGCCTTTGCCACTGGCGCCGATATTGTCGCCACGCTCCCGGCGTCGGAGAGCCTTTGCAGCTGGTATGCTAGGGTTCTGGACATGTCTCCCGCGTTCAAAAAAGGGGGTGACGGTGTCGTCTTTCCCGATAACTGGCACAAATTCGCCGCAATTTGCGGTGAGCACTCTGATGATACGCCCACACGGCTCTACGCCGTCGCTCGTGAGGGCTTAAGTCTCGGTTCTATTGAGACGGGGGGCTGGGAGCTCACGTTTGACTGAAGTAATATTTCATTATTAATTGATTTTAGCTCTAAATTCTGATAGGATGTAAAAATAAAAAAGATTGAATGAGAAAATAACTATATGAAGAATAATGGAAACAAAAAGCAGGATCTTAAGTCTCGCAGGCAGGAACGCAAGCAGGAGCACCGCACGTATTTGGGCGAAAAGATACACAAGGAGCCGGCTGCGTTCTGGACATATATAATCCTGCGTTTTGTCGTCATCATAATCACGGTTCTATGCATACTGCGTAAGGATGTTGAGAGCACCTTTGTCTGTCTGCTGGTGCTCGTAATCTACACCTTACCCCAATTTGTGGAGAGAAAGCTGAAGATCGATATTCCATCCACGCTTGAGGTTATTATTTTCGTATTTGTCTTTGCCGCTGAAATCTTGGGTGAGCTTCAGTCGTACTTTATAAAATATCCACACTGGGACACGATATTACACAGCACATCCGGCTTCCTGTTCGCAGCTGTCGGCTTCTCACTGGTTGATTTATTAAATCGTAGCGAGACTATGAAGTTTGAGCTCTCCCCCGTCTTTCTTGCCATTACAGCCTTCTGTTTTTCTATGACGATAGGTGTTCTCTGGGAGTTTATTGAGTTTGCCGCAGACCGGATCTTCCTGATAGACATGCAGAAGGACACCGTTTTAAACTTCATCTCGTCCGTCACGCTCGATCCAACGAATTCAAACATTGCCATTCATGTGCCGAACATAACGGATATGAGTCTCAACGGTGAGTCGCTCGGTCTGGGCGGATATCTCGATATTGGACTATACGATACCATGGAGGATCTGTTTGTCAACTTCGTGGGGGCCGTCTTGTTCTCATTCATCGGCTATTTTGAAGCCAAGAGCGACAAGCGAGTCTTTACACGCGCTCTTACACTCCGCCGCCGGCGGGAGGAAAAATAATATAAAAAGCCCGACGCAACAGCGTCGGGCTTTTTATATTATTTCCCGGGGTTATTCAAAACACCCAGGAAAATCGGAAGTCCTGTATCGAGCTGGACTACGGTGTAGAGGAAGGGGCTATCCAGATGCAACTCCACAGGTGTATCCGTCGGTATTGATGTCGTGGACATCTCCATTCCTGTCACAGCCGCAGCCTCGGTTCCATCCTCGTCAACAATAATTATCGCCTTCTGAAACAAAGATGATACGAATAAATCCTTGCCGTTCATGTTGCACATTCGTGAAAAGTCTGCACGCTCAGGGCTAAACATCTCTTGGACACCCATTGCGTTCAGGCATGAGTTTAGATCTACACTTGACTCAGCCGAAAAAATCGGCATGGAGAAGTTCATGAGAGTACTCTGAGCCAAATCAATATATTCCTTCAGCGAGTTTCCAGTCAGCGTCTTCGCAAGCTCCGTCGCGTTCCTGCCATCGGTGGGCCTGATCGCGAGCAGGGCCGTTCTTCCATCGTCATACGGCAGAAGTATGCCCTCAACGTCGTCAGCCTTGACATAGCTGCGCTGCTTGCCGTAGGAGCCCATAAAGTCGGTGCTCACCTGTGCGCCATTGCCGCAGGTAAACAGCTTCTGGATTGTTGCATCCTTTGAAAAAGGGCTCAGCCACTTGGCGTTAAAATAGACAGCGTTTACGAGCGTCATAAGCGTCTCGGCTTCATAGTTCTTGTCACGCAGTGACGTAATAAGCCCGTGAGTCTTATTGCTTACCCATTCATTCACGCCCTTTAGGGTTGAGTCCGTGTCCATGTCTACAGAAAACACTTCCGCATCAAAGTCCTTAGCAATTTGCTCACGAAATTCGTCAAGAAGATCCGAGCTATTGTCGACCCAGACCGAGTTTGCTATCTCCAGCGTTGTTCTGCCGGCGGGTTCTGTGAGCCTTGCGACAAGCTTGCCGCAAAGCGCGTTTAGCTGCTCACAGGGCGCGCCCAGTGCGGTCTCGAGCTCCGTCAGCGTCTCCCCTTCTGCGCCGTTTGCGGCCAGGCAGAGCAGTAAATAGGCGGACAGTGGTGAGAGCACGATATTATTCTCTTCACTTATGGCGGTAAGTGCAAAAAGCTCCAATGAAAAATCTATGATGTTTGCCTCCTCTGCCGGCTCCGGGGCCGGTGTGGCACTGGGTTGGGCGCTGGGTGTTTCAACATCGCCATATGCCCCACAGCCAGCACATGCAAGCAGCATTAGCACTGCCATTATAATCGCAATAGTCCTATTCATTCCATCGCCTCCGACAGTCAGACGGCACTGCAGCTAAAATGTTCCAAATCAAAATATTTTTTAGATCAATAATAGCCATAAAAAAGCAGACCCTAATAAGGGCCTGCTTTTAAGTTATACCAGTTCGATGACTGCCATCTCCGCTGCGTCGCCGCGACGGGGCCCGATGCGGGTCACGCGGGTATAGCCGCCGCTTCTCTCGGCGTACTTTACCGCGGTCTCGTCAAAGAGCTTTTTGGCTACGTCCTCGCGCGTAATGAAGCTGAGGGCCTGGCGATAGGCCGCCATGTCCTTCTGCTTGCCGAGGGTAATCATCTTCTCGGCTATAGGCTGAATCTCCTTAGCGCGGGTAAATGTAGTCTCCATGCGGCCGGTGTCCAGAAAATCAGTGACCTGCTGCCTGAGCATTGCCTTACGCGCATCGGTAGACTTGCCGAGCTTTCTTGTACCGAACATTCGGTTTCCTCCTTAAAGCAAACGGGTATAGGACCCGTTCCGGTTTTCGCGGGTGCTGTTAATGTCCCCCGCTGTGTCTTTTAGTTGTCGTCGCTGGCCAGGGCAAGGCCCATCATCGCCAGCTTGTGCTCGACCTCTTCCAGAGACTTGCGACCCAGGTTGCGAACCTTGATCATCTCGTCCTGAGTTTTTCTCGTGAGGTCCTCGACAGTGTTAATGTTGGCGCGCTTGAGGCAGTTGAAGCTCCTGACCGACAGGTCAAGCTCTTCTATCGTCATCTCCAGAACCTTGTCGCGCTGAGTTTCAACCTTCTCAACTACAGTTGACTTACTGCCAATTGTATCAGATAAATCTGTGAACAGGGTGAAGTGGTCGACCAATATCTTGGCACCAAGGCTCATCGCGTCACGCGGACAGATGGTCTTGTTGGTCCAGACTTCGATTGTCAGTTTGTCAAAGTCAGTCTGGTTGCCGACACGGGTATTCTCAACAGCGTAGTTGACCTTCAGTACAGGCGTGTAGATCGAGTCAACAGGGATGGTCCCGATGATCTGATGTGCACTCTTATTCTTGTCAGCAGGAACATAGCCCCTGCCGTGATCCAACGTCAGCTCAATAGATAATGAGGCGTCCGAACCCAGAGTTGCAATATGCAGCTCGGGATTGAGTATCTCAACCTCGCCGTCGGCCTTGATGTCGCCAGCGGTGACCACGCACTCGCCTGAAGCCTCTATATAGACGGTCTTTGGCTCCTGGCTATGAAGACGGGCCACTATTTTCTTAATGTTAAGGACAATTTCAGTAACGTCCTCCTTAACACCCGGAATCGTGGAAAACTCGTGTTGGATTCCTGCTATTCTAATTGAGGTAACTGCTGTGCCGGGTAGCGAAGACAATAGCACCCGGCGCAAAGAGTTGCCCAGAGTCGTGCCGTAGCCGCGCTCCAGCGGTTCGATTACATACTTACCGTAGGAGTCGTCGATCGGGGTTTCTATACACTCGATACGCGGCTTTTCTATTTCAATCATGTGCCAATAACCCTCCTTATAAATTCTTGCGCCTAGGGGGGCGCGAGGTTTCAGCTTACCAATTGAGGGTTTTCCGCTTACTTGGAATAGTGCTCGACTATGAGATGCTCTTCGATGGGCAGGTCGATGTCTTCCTTTGCGGGAACGGCAGCAACCTTTGCTATCATGTTGGAAGCATCATATTCCAGCCACTTCGGGGCCTGGCGGAAGGCATTTGCCTCCACGTTGGCCTTTATCTTCTCCAGGTTGCGGCTGCTCTCACGCAGAGCGATGACCATGCCGGGCTTCACCTGGAAGCTGGGAATGTTCACCTTGCGGCCGTTCACGGTGAAGTGACCGTGGTTTACAAGCTGACGTGCCTCCGGACGGCTCATTGCAAAACCGAGACGGTAGACAGTGTTGTCAAGTCTGCTCTCACAGATAGAGAGAAGGTTCTCACCAGTCTGGCCCTGACGGCGTGCAGCCATCTCAAAATAGCTGCGGAACTGACTTTCGAGAATGCCATAGTACCTCTTGGCCTTCTGCTTCTCACGAAGCTGCAGACCATATTCTGAGGTCTTGCTGCGACCCTGACCGTGCTGTCCGGGAGGATAAGGCCTGCAGTCTATGGCGCACTTTTGGGTATAGCATCTGTCGCCCTTTAGGAAAAGCTTCATGCCTTCCCTGCGGCACTGGCGGCAGACGGCGTCGGTATATCTTGCCATTTCTTATTACCTCCTATATTAGACGCGACGGCGCTTGGGCGGACGGCAACCGTTGTGGGGAATGGGGGTTACGTCCTTGATCATCGTGACCTCAAGACCTGCGGTCTGAAGGGCGCGGATCGCTGCCTCTCGTCCAGAGCCAGGGCCCTTAACAAAGACTTCAACAGTCTTCAGGCCGTGCTCCATTGCGGCCTTGGCTGCAGTTTCTGCTGCAGTCTGGGACGCAAAGGGAGTGCTCTTCTTGCTTCCACGGAAGCCCATGCCACCCGAGGATGCCCAGGAAATGGCGTTGCCACTGGTGTCGGTGATCGTCACCATGGTGTTATTGAAGGAGGAGCTGATATGGACATGGCCCTTCTCAATGTTCTTCCGCTCTCTGCGGCGGGTACGGACTTTCTTCTTAGGTGCTGCCATTTACAAACTCACTCCCTTACTTCTTCTTATTCGCAATTGTACGCTTGGGACCCTTGCGGGTTCTGGCATTGGTCTTACTTCTCTGTCCGCGGACAGGAAGTCCCTTGCGGTGACGCATGCCACGGTAGCTGCCGATTTCAGTCAGACGCTTAATGTCCAGTGCGGCTCTGCGACGCATGTCGCCCTCAACTATAAAGTCATGGTCGATGCACTCGCGGATCTTGGCCTCTTCCTCGTCGGTCAGGTTCTTGACGCGGGTGTCGGGATTAATTCCGGTCTTTTCCAGAATCTTTTTTGCGCTCGTCCTGCCGATTCCATAGACATAGGTTAGGCCAATCTCTATCCTCTTGTCTTTGGGCAGGTCAACGCCGGCTATACGTGCCATCTTTTGCAATCATTCCTTTCAATGCTATCTCCGCGAGTTATTTTTAAGCGGAGGCTTAGTCCCGCCGGAGGGAGCCTCCGTTTACTCGCGGGTATCGATGATTTCTACTTATGCGGTTATCAGCCCTGGCGCTGCTTGTGCTTGGGATTCTCGCAAATCACCATGACTTTGCCATGGCGGCGAATAACCTTGCACTTCTCACACATGGGCTTTACCGAAGGTCTGACTTTCATTTAAAGCTCCTCCTCTTATGGGGGATTATCCCCCGCGGACAAAACTGCCCGCCCTACTTGCTTCTCCAGGTAATCCTTCCGCGACTTAGATCGTATGGACTCATCTGAATCGTGACCTTATCGCCTGGGAGTATCTTAATAAAATTCATTCTGAGCTTGCCGGAGATGTGTGCCAGTATGATATGGCCTCCGCCGATATCAACATTAAACATCGTATTGGGCAGGGACTCGACGACCGTGCCCTCAAGCTCGATTACATCGTCTTTTGCCAAGCTAAACATTACCTCCCTTGGTCTCTGGGCCTAAGCCCGTCAAATATCCTCTGCCATTGTCAGTATCTCAGGCTCACCGTCCGTGATAAGGATCGTGTTTTCGTAATGTGCAGATAGACGACTGTCTGCTGTTACGACTGTCCAATCATTAGCTAAAACCCGGACTTCATATGTGCCTGCATTTACCATTGGTTCTACAGCAATGGTCATACCCTTCACCAGACGGGGGCCATGGCCAGCCGCTCCGTAGTTAGGTATCTCCGGTGACTCGTGGAGCTTCGCCCCAACACCGTGTCCCACATAATCACGCACAACGGAAAAACCGTGTGACTCGACGTATTCCTGGACTGCGTGGCCTATATCAGAAACCCTCTTGCCCTGTCTGGCATACTTGATGCCTTCAAAGAAGCTCTGTCGGGTGACCTCTATCAGCCTCTCGGCCTCCGGCGATATTTCTCCGCAGGGGTAAGTCCCCGCACAGTCGCCGTTGAAACCATAAATCTTCGCGCCGACATCTACACTTACGATATCGCCATTTCTGATTTTACGCTCTCCCGGAATGCCGTGTATGACCTCCTCGTTGACGGAGATACAAACACTGCCTGGGAAGCCATTATAATTCAGGAAGGAGGGCGTTGCGCCCGATTTCATTATGAACCTTTTCACTTCCCTGTCGATCTCATGGGTTGTTACTCCGGCCATAATTGCCTGGCGGGCTATTGTTCTGGCCGCCGCGGTAATCTTTCCTGCCTGACGCATCAGCTCGATCTCTCTTGAGGATTTCACTATAATCATAAGCTAAATTCCTAAGACCTTGCAGATAGCAGCCGTTGTGGCCTCAATGCTTGGCTGGTTATTGACGGACAAAAGCTTTCCGCGTTCATCATAGAACGATTTCAAAGGCTCTGTCTCTCTGTGGTAAATCTCAAGACGACTCTTGACGGTCTCCGGTGCGTCATCCTTCCGGACAGCCAGATCGGCACCACAAGTGTCACACTTGCCCTCGGCCTTCGGCGGGGCGTTGACGATGTGATAGGTTGCACCACAGGAAAGGCAAGCACGCCTGCCGGTCATGCGGGACATTATCGCCTCGTCAGAGATATCGATCGAGATGGCGTGGTCAATATCGACACCGCCCTTCTCCAGTTCTTCGGCCTGGCAAATGGTTCTCGGAACCCCGTCCAGAATGTATCCATTCGCGCAGTCCGGCTCGGCCAGCCGCTCCTCGACGATGCCGATTATGACATCGTCGGGGACGAGCTGTCCACTATCCACATAGCTCTTTGCTGACAATCCGACCGGAGTGCGGTTTTGCATCGCGGCTCTCAGAATTGTACCCGTAGAAATGGTGGGTATACCAAGCTTTTCACTCAGCACAGCAGACTGTGTTCCTTTTCCAGCGCCTGGGGCGCCCAAAAGTATCAGCTTCATTACTGCCTCCAACTTAGTCAAGGAAACCCTTGTAGTTACGCATAAGCATCTGCGCCTCAATGGCACGGACAGTCTCGATTGCGACGCCTACAACTATGATTATGGATGTGCCGCCCATGGATATACCGGAATCGGCGGCAGACTTGGATATGATACCAATGATAATTGGTGAAACAGCGACAATACCAAGGTAGATTGCACCAAACAGAGTGATCTTGTTGAGCACTTTCTGAATAAAGTCGCTGGTGGGCTTGCCGGCACGGAAGCCGGGGATAAAGCCACCGTTCTTCTTCAGGTTGTTCGCAACTTCCACGGGGTTGAACTGGATGGTGGAATAGAAGTAGCTGAAGAAAACGATCAGTAGAAGATAAAGAATTGCATAAGGCACGGTACCGGTGTCAAACACATTCCTCATCAGCCATGCGTCCTTCCAGCCGGGCACGAATGCGCAGATGGTGGATGGGATGGATGCGATGGACTGCGCGAAAATCACAGGCAGAACACCGGACATGTTGACCTTCATGGGAAGGTGAGTAGACTGGCCGCCGTAGAGCTTGCGCCCGACAACGCGCTTGGAATACTGCACCGGGATTCTGCGCTCTGCATCGTTCACAATAACTATCAGAACGACAATTATCAGCGCACCGATGAGAAGCAGAGCTGCTAACCACCATGCCAAAGCTCCGGTAGTAACACTTGTGACCATCTGAGCGATATTGGCCGGGAAACGGCTGACGATGCTGGCAAACAGGATGATGGAAATACCATTTCCTATGCCGAACTCGGTGATCTGCTCACCAAGCCACATCATTATGGCAGAACCTGCCATAAATGTCATGACGATGACGATTGCGGGCCAGACGCCCTGTCCTTCACTCGTCAGCATGCCATAGCGGCTAATCATGGTGTAGTATGCAAAGCCCATGAGAAGACCGATACCGACTGTGCTGTAGCGTGTGATGGCGGCAAGCTTTTTCTTGCCATCCTCGCCGCCTTCTTTCTGCATGCGCTCAAGTGCCGGAATGGCAATCGTGAGCAGCTGGATAATGATGGAGGCGTTGATATAAGGCTGAATTGAAAGAGCAAAGATTGTCGCCTGTGAGAAGGAGCCACCCGACATGGTATTCATCATTCCAAAAATGGTGTTGCTCATCTGATTGAAATATGAAGTCAGTGCGACTGTATCGACATACGGTACGGGGACGGCGTTGCCTACGCGGTAGATGACGATGACGAACAGCGTGAATAACAGCTTCTTTTTAAGCTCGTCAATCTTCCAGGCGTTTCTCAGCGTCTTAAGCACTTACACCACCTCGGCCTTTCCGCCTGCCGCCTCAATCTTTTGCTTTGCAGATTCGGAAAAGGCAGAGGCCTTGACAGTAAGCTTGCGAGCTACCTCACCGTTACCGAGGATCTTGACGCCGTAAACGCATTTGGTGAGCACGCCGCTGTCAAGCAGGGTCTGTGCATCAACGACTGCGCCGTCGTCAAACTTGTTCAGAGCAGAGACATTAATTGCCTCCATAGGCTCTGCGAAAATGTTCTTGAAGCCCCTCTTGGGGATACGCCTGGCAAGGGGCATCTGGCCGCCTTCGAAGCCGACGCGGACACCGCCACCGCTTCTGGAATTCTGGCCCTTATGACCGCGGCCGGCTGTTTTGCCGTTACCCGTGCCGTGTCCTCTGCCCTTGCGCTTGGCAACCTTAGTGCTGCCGACGGCGGGAGAAAGTTCACTCAGTTTCATTGCGTACCCTCCTTATTCTTCCGTGACCTGGAGGAGATAGCTTATCTTTGCTATCTTGCCCCTTGTCTGGGGGTTGTCGGGCTGTGTGGTTTCGTTGCCCAACTTGCGAAGGCCCAGAGAATGAGCCGTTGCAATATGCTTGTCATGACGGCCGTTGAGGCTCTTCACAAGCTTAATCTTAAAGTTGTTTGCCATTACTCAATATCCCCCTTAACCGACTATTTCAGCGGGGGTCTTGCCCCTATAGACCGCGACTTGTTTCGCGTCCCTAAGGGATCTGAGGCCCTGCATGGTTGCCGCGACCACGTTCTGCGGGTTGTTTGACCGCATGCACTTGGTTCTGATGTCACGGATACCCGCTGCCTCGACCACCGCACGAACAGCGCCGCCGGCGATAACGCCGGTGCCTTCCGGAGCGGGCTTGAGAAGCACGCGACCGGCACCGAACTCGCCGATGACTTCGTGGGGAATAGTTGTGCCGTAAAGAGTGACAGTGACGACATTCTTCTTGGCATCCTCGAGACCCTTACGTATGGCCTCGGAGACCTCATTTGCCTTGCCCAGACCGTAACCCACGCGTCCCTTGCCATCGCCCACGACGCAAAGCGCCGAGAACTTCATGACACGGCCGCCCTTGACGGTCTTGGAAACGCGGTTGAGGGAAACTACCTTTTCGGTGAACTCGGAGGGCTCGTCACCCCCGCGACCACGGCGATCATTGCGTCTATCGTTGTTATATGCCATTTCAGTTTCCTCCTCCCGCTTAGAATTTCAGGCCGCCCTCACGGGCGCCTTCGGCCAGAGCTGCAACACGACCATGGTACACATATCCACCACGGTCAAAGACCACGGTCTCAATGCCCTTGGCAAGTGCGCGCTCGGCTATTTTCTTGCCGATCTCGCGTGCGGACTCAATGTCTCCGCCGCCTTCGAAGCCCTTTTCAACGGATGAAGCGGAGCACAGTGTGCAACCGGCAACGTCATCAATGATCTGGGCATAAATATTCTCAACACTTCTGTATACGCTCAGGCGAGGACGTGCAGCAGTTCCGCTGATCTTGCTGCGTACGCGCTTGTGGCGCTTGATGCGCTGAGCCTTCGTATTAGGTCTTTTTATCATTTAAGCGCACCTCCCCTTATTTTGCACCGGTCTTGCCTTCTTTGCGGCGAATATGCTCGTAATCGTACTTAATCCCCTTGCCCTTATATGGCTCGGGAGGACGCTTACTGCGCACATCGGCTGCAAACTGGCCGACCTTCTGCTTATCAGTTCCGGAAATGATGATGTGGTTGGCATCGGGCACCTCAACGGTAATACCGTCGATTTCCTTGATGTTGACATCATGGCTGAAGCCAAGCTTCATGACGAGCTCGTTGCCCTTCTTCTCGGCACGGTAGCCAACGCCGTTGATTTGGAGATTTTTCTTGAAGCCCTCGGTGACGCCCTGAATCATATTGCTCAGAAGAGTACGTGTCAGACCGTGAAGGCTGCGGTTCTCTTTGCTGTCATCCGTGCGGGTAATGTGAAGCACGCCGGCCTCATTCTCAATCTTCATGGCGGTGTGCAGTGCCTGAGTGAGTTCGCCCTTGGGGCCCTTCACTGTGACGACGTTGCCGTCTGCAACTGTTACTTCAACTCCGGCGGGGATGGTTATCGGATTTCTTCCTATTCTCGACATTCTCTCGCCCTCCTTACCACACAAACGCAAGGACTTCGCCGCCGACATTAGCCTTACGAGCACTCTTGTCAGTCATGACGCCCTTGGACGTGGAGATTATGGCGATGCCAAGCCCCTTAAGAACACGGGGCAGCTCATCAGCGCCGGCGTAAACGCGCAGGCCGGGCTTAGAGACACGGCGGAGGCCCTGGATGGCCCTCTCCTTGCCGGGGAGATACTTTAAAGTGACGCGGATAATTCCCTGGGTGCCGTCATCGATGAGCTGGAAGTTCTTAATATAGCCTTCTTCAAGCAGAATTTCGGCTATGGACTTCTTCATCTTAGAGGCAGGAATGTCCACGGTCTCATGCTTTGCGCCTCCGGCGTTGCGGATACGGGTCAGCATGTCTGCGATGGGATCTGTGATCTGCATGGTTTTTCCTCCTGAATTAGAGTTACCGCTTAGCGGTGTACAGCAGCGAGGTTCCGGAGCAATAGATCAGGCATTGCCTTCACGATTGGCCTCGGCCTTTCGAAGCTGCGCCGGGGTATTTATGTGTGGGCGGGGAAATCCCCGCCGTTACACATCATGTTTTGCTTACCAGGAAGCCTTCCTGACACCAGGGATCTGACCCTTGTAGGCGAGCTCACGGAAGCAGATACGGCAGACGCCGTAATCGCGGAGGTATGCGTGGGGACGTCCGCAGATTTTGCAGCGGTTATAAGCACGGGTTGAAAATTTCGCCTCGCGCTGCTGCTTGAGAATCATAGATTTCTTTGCCATAACTTATCCTCCTCCCTTAAGCGGTGACGAACGGAGCGCCCATCTGCTTGAGCAGCTCGCGGGCCTCTTCGTCGGTCTGGGCGGTGGTGCAGATGGCAATATTCATGCCACGAAGCTTCTCGATCTTATCGTAATCGATTTCCGGGAAGATGATCTGCTCCTTGACACCAAGGCTGTAGTTGCCACGTCCGTCGAACGCATCGCCGGAGATGCCGCGGAAGTCGCGGACACGGGGCAGAGCCACGTTGAAGAGTCTGTCGAGAAACTCCCACATGCGGTCGGCACGAAGGGTGACCTTGACGCCAACATGCATTCCGTCGCGGAGCTTGAAGTTCGCAACTGACTTCTTTGCGATGGTCGCAACTGCCTTCTGGCCGGTGATTGTGGTGATGTCCTTAATGACAGCATCAAGGGCCTTGGCATTGTCCTTGCAGTCGCCGCAGCCGACAGACACTACGATCTTGTCGACACGGGGAACCTGCATGATACTCTTATACTGGAATTTCTGCATAAGAGCAGGGGCAACCTCGTTATTATACATTTCTTTCATTCTGTTCATAACTGTCACCCTCCTTACAGCTCTGCGCCGCAATGCTTGCAGACGCGAGCTTTTTTGCCGTCGGCGTTGATTTTGTGGGCAACGCGGGTCGGCTTATCACATTTGGGGCAGACCACCATGACCTTGCAGGCATAGATGGGGGTCTCAACCTTGATTATTGCGCTCTCTTCGCCCTGTTTGCGTGCCTTCTGATGCTTGGTAGCAACAGAAACACCCTGAACAATGACCTTGCCACCCTTGGGGTCGGCCTTGAGAACTTCGCCGGTCTTGCCCTTGTCTCTACCAGACAGGACAATGACTTTGTCGTTCGATTTGATATTCACTCTTCGCGCCCTCCTTAAATAACTTCGGGAGCGAGCGACAGAATCTTCATGTAGTCTCTGTCACGGAGCTCACGGGCGACAGGCCCAAAAATACGGGTGCCGGTGGGGTTCCTGTCTTCCTTTATCAGAACGGCAGCATTGTCGTCAAAGCGAACATAGGTTCCGTCAGCGCGGCGGACAGACTTTGCGGTCCTGACGATGACTGCTCTGATCACGTCGCCCTTCTTGACCTGGCTGCCGGGGGCAGCCTTGCGGACAGAAGCAACGATAACGTCACCAATGCTGGCGTACTTGCGCTTTGTGCCGCCGAGTACACGGATGCACTTGATTTCCTTGGCGCCGGTATTATCGGCGACCTTGAGATAACTTTCCTGCTGTATCATTTCGTCGCCTCCTTACTTCGCCTTCTCGATGATTTCGACCAAACGCCAGCACTTATCCTTAGATATGGGGCGGGTCTCCATCACACGGACTTTATCGCCGATGCCGCACTCGTTGTTCTCATCATGAGCTTTCAGGCGGTAGGTACGGCCGATAATCTTCTTGTATACCTTATGCGCTACGCGATCCTCGACAACAACGACGATGGTCTTATCCATTTTATCGGACACAACCTTGCCGACGCGAGTCTTGCGGGAAGTTGTTCTCTGCTCTGCCATTATTACTTACCTCCCTTTTCGCGGATGACCGTCTTGACACGGGCTATATCGCGCCTTGTAGCGGATATCTTTGTGGGGTTGTCAAGATGATTAGTGGCATGCTGCATACGTAGCATAAACAGATCTTTCTTGAGATCGGTGAGCCTTGTTTCAAGCTCAGCCTCGGACATGGAGCGTATTTCGTTTGCCTTCATCTTATTCACCACCTGTCTCGGTCTCCGCCCTGGCAACGAACTTGGTCTTGCAGGGCAGTTTGTGGCTTGCGAGGCGCATTGCCTCACGCGCAGTTTCCTCGGGAACGCCGGCAATCTCAAAGAGAATGCGGCCCGGCTTTACGACAGCCACCCAGTACTCGGGTGAACCCTTACCGGAACCCATGCGGGTCTCGGCAGGCTTCTGAGTAACAGGCTTGTCGGGAAATATCTTGATCCAAACCTGACCGCCACGCTTGGTATAACGAGTCATCGCTATACGAGCGGCTTCAATCTGGTTGGAGGTAATCCAGCTGGGCTCCTGTGCCTGGAGCCCGAACTCACCGTAGTTAACAACGTTTCCGCGGGTAGCTTTACCCTTCATACGGCCACGATGCACTCTGCGGTATTTGACTCTCTTGGGCAT
>CAZHUG010000041.1:0-18282 GCA_964535405.1 uncultured Oscillospiraceae bacterium
GCTGATTATCTCACATTCATCACCTCATTGCAAGCGCTGCATAAAATGATATTGAGTAGATATCTATGTGGAAGGTGAAGGAGCATGAAAGAAGAATACGCCCGCGGGCTTGAGTATTTTGAGAACGTCTGGGCCAGGGTTGCCGGTGAGCCCCCGGCATACTCGAAAAAGCAGCCCGACTGCGACGAGGCAAGTCTGCGATCTCTCATCGTCGCCGAGGCCGCGGCAGTGGAATTTTATAAAAAGCTGGCCATGCGCTCCGGCTCGTCGCGACATATATTTTCCGGCATTGCCTCCGATGAGCAGCGACATCTGCGGCATCTGCAGACCGAGTATTACCTGCTGACAGGTGACAGCTATGTGCCGCCCGCCTCCTGTCCGCTTATGCGCGGGGGGCTCTCCGACCTGCGCCACGCCTGCTTGGACGAGCGCGAGGCCCAGCGCAGCTATCTGGACGAGGCAGGCAGAACCGAGCGCGAGGGACTGGCGAAAATGTACCGCAGCCACGCAAGCGAAGAGGCGCGTCACGCGGAAACTTTGCGCAAGCTCATTATGCGCGCCGTTTGATAAATTGTTCTTGACTTTGACAAGCTTATCATTTATTATATACGAGCTATCGAATGATATTTATCGAGCAGCGCGTGGAGATGTCGCGTAGTTGGTCGAGCGCGCACGATTGGAAATCGTGTAAGGGTCAAAAGCCCTTCGAGAGTTCGAATCTCTCCATCTCCGCCAAAATAATTGACGTACCTCAATACAACGAAAGTCGTCTGCCGCAGGTAAGAGAATTTAATACGAAAGGATAAGGAAATGCAAAAAATCGTTTACATCAGTAACAGCAGAGACTCCAATGAGCAAAAAGACATTAATGAAAATAAATATCTTATGCGCATCAATAAGTTGTTAGAAGAAGGATGGACGGTTTCGCAAATGAATCCTTATACTGTTGAAGTTGATCCTAAACTTGAAAGCTTCCTCCACAAGGAAACATTTGTGTCCTTTGTTATTCTTGAAAAACCTGACGAGCAGAAATAAAGGCAATATTTTGATTATAAAATAGACGGCTGATTGTATGACAGCTTGTACCTTTAACCATTATTGAACCGTGTCGAATCTTCAAAGAAAATCGACGCGGTTTTTTATATTGTATAACGAACTTGTGCGCGGTAAATGAGCGACAGAAATGTGCCTGTTATTTGGAGGCACCGGACAATAGAAGATTATGTTAAAATGTTTATAAAATGCGGATTAACCATTACAGACTTGCATGAACCGATTCCCACTGAGGAGCAAGCGGCTGTTTCTATAGATATTGCCTGGATGCAAAAACTACCTATATTTCTCTTTTGGGAGTTACATAAGTAAAATGATAACGGAAGTTAAGGATGCTGCATATATATGCAGACACGCAAACAGTCGAGTTTTAAACTCGACTGTTTTTCTATTTAAATTTTTGATGCTGCGGCGCTGTTTACAGGCATACTTTAGAAAGATAGGATATTTGTCCCAACGGCGGCATAGGATTGTACAAAAATCCCCGGGAGGTATTATTATGAAAAAGATCTCCGGCCTGCTCTTGGCATTCATCCTGTTGTTATCAAGTTTTTCCCCCGCCCTTGCGCTTACCCCTGTACCGGAGGAGGCTTTGTCTATCTCCTCACCGTCAGCCGTGCTCATGGAAAAAACCACGGGCGAGCTTTTGTACTCCAAGGGCGGCAATGAGCAGCGCGCGCCCGCCTCGGTCACCAAGGTCATGACCATGCTCCTCATCGCCGAGGCGGTGGACTCAGGTCTCATCTCGCTCGACGACATTGTCATCGGCAGCAAAAATGCTGCAGCCATGGGCGGCAGCCAGATCTGGCTGGAGGAGGGCGAGCAGCTGAGCGTCTCCGACATGCTGAAATGTATAGCCGTGGTCTCGGCAAACGACTGCGCCGTCGCGATGGCAGAGCACATCTCCGGCTCAGAGGAGGCATTTGTCACACGCATGAACGAGCGGGCGGCAGAGCTGGGCTGTAAGGACACAAACTTTACAAACTGCACCGGCCTTTTCGATAACCCTGAGCATTACACCAGTGCATACGACATCGCGATCATGAGCCGCGAGCTTATAATGCACGACTGGATACACGACTACACGACCATCTGGATGGACAGCATCCGTGACGGCGACTTCGGCCTGTCTAACACAAACAAGCTGGTCTACTACTACGACGGCTGCACGGGGCTCAAAACCGGCTACACCTCCACCGCCATGTACTGCCTTTCCGCAACCGCGGAGCGCGACGGTGTTGAGTATATCGCAGTCATCATGCACGGCGAGACTATTGAAAAGCGAAATGAAGACGCTAAGGCCCTTTTGAGCTACGGCTTTGCAAACTATGCGCTCTGCCCGCTGCGCGGTGCCGAGGCGCTGCCGCCGGTTCTCGTAACGCTCGGCATGGCTGACAGCGTACAGCCTGTCTACGAGGGTACGGAGGCCGTGCTGCTCGACAAGCAGCAGTCCAAGGATCTGAGCTATGATCTTGATCTCATTTCGTCAATCGAGGCTCCCGTTTGCGCCGGTGACAGGCTCGGAACGCTGACGATCAGCTCGGGCGGCAATATCATAGCGGAAGTTCCCGTCAACGCCGGGGGCGATGTCGCCCGACTTTCCGTCTGGGGAGTTTTCACTCAGATGCTTTACTTGCTCACATCCTCCACGTAAGTCTGTTTTTCGACAGTTTTTCGGTAGTTCCGCCCCACTTACATTCCATTACAAATTGGTTTTTCTTGTATTTGCAAGAAATTGTAGTATAATATATCCAGCTACTAACTAATGAGGAATGAGTAAAATGATTAAAGTAGATTTATCCGGCGCAAGTCAATTTTTCGACACTGCAGGCCCTGACTACGCATCTGCCGCAGCGGCGCACAGACTGCTGGAAGAAAAAAGTGGTCCGGGTGCTGAGTTCACGGGCTGGCTCGATTTGCCAAAGCGCATGAAGGCAGGGGAACTCAAATCCATCATCGCCGCATCTCAGAAGATACGCTCACGCTCAAAGGTACTTGTGGTTGTCGGAATCGGCGGTTCATATCTTGGCGCCCGCGGCGCTATAGAGCTTCTGCGTCCGGTCCCCGGTCCGGACGACACCCGCGTATTTTTCGTGGGCAACAGCCTTTCAGCCGACTACTTAAACGACATCATCACACAGATTGGCGATCAGGATTTTGACGTTAACGTCATCTCCAAATCCGGCACCACGCTGGAACCTGCCGTCTCCTTCCGCATTTTCCGCGCAATGCTGGATAAGAAATACGGCGTTGCCGCCAAAAAACACATTTTTGCCACCACAGACCCAGCCCGCGGTGTTCTTCACGCAATGGCAACTTCCGAGGGCTGGGAGTGCTTCACTGTCCCCGCCGATGTCGGAGGAAGATACAGTGTTCTCTCCGCAGTCGGCCTGCTGCCCATGGCGGTGGCCGGTATCGATGTTGCCGCCGTGGTAGAGCACGCGATTGAGAGCTTTTCCGCTCTCGACCTGCGCAGCCCCGAAAACCCCACATGGCAATATGCCGCCACGCGTCAGCACCTCTACGGCCGCGGTCACAACATTGAACTTCTGGCCTGCTATGAGCCGTCCTTCCGCTTCATGGCGGAGTGGTGGAAACAGCTCTACGGTGAGTCCGAGGGTAAAAACGGCATCGGCATTTTCCCCGCCTCCCTTGAGTTCACGGCAGACCTGCATTCCATGGGTCAGTACGTGCAGGACGGCCCGCGCACGCTGATGGAGACCGTCGTCTCCTTTGAGCACAGCCGCACGAGCTTCCATGTCCCGTTTGGCATGGGCGATCCGGACGGCTTAAACTACCTTGCCGGACGCGATCTCGTTGATGTATGCCATGTCGCACAGGAAGCCGTAAAGGCCGCACATATATCAGGCGGCGTGCCAAATCTCGGCATCGTCGTGCCCTCTCGTGACGAGGCGGGCTTTGCCCAGCTCGTGTGTTTCTTTGAGCTGGCATGCGCCATCTCCGGCTATATGTCCGGGGTGAACCCCTTCGATCAGCCCGGGGTCGAGGCGTATAAGAAGAATATGTTCCGTATGCTGGGCAAGCCCGGCGCAGGCGAAATTCGTGCCGACCGCACAACCCGTACACTAAACGATGGCGACAGGTTTTGAGTTTATCATTAACATTGTATTAACTTTAAATATTTACCGTTGAACTTGTGTGCGAAAAGTGTTAAGCTGTAACCATAATAGAATAAGCCTCACCCATCATAATTAAGGAGCGTGATTCAAATATGGTCAAGGTAATCGCGGGTCTGAAAGGCTCCGGCAAAACCAAGCGGTTAGTGGAACTTATCAACCGCGCCGTACAAGAGGAGCACGGGAATGTCGTCTGCATAGAGAAAGATAAGAAGCTTACCTATGACATCCCATATCAGGTCCGACTTATCCACGCCAGTGACTACCCGATTGGAACCTTTGAATTTATGAAGGGCTTTATAAGCGGACTCCGTGCGGGAAACTATGACATAACACACATCTTCATCGACAACTACCACAAGATGTTCAGTGCCAGCACAGACACGCAGACAGTGGAATTCCTTGACTGGCTCCATTTCTTTGCGAAGAAAGAGGGTCTCAGTTTCACCATCAGTATTACCACCGACCCTGAAACCGTCAGCGACGGAATCAAAAAGTATATTTTAGACTAATAATAGGATTGTTATCGCCCCGGCGTAAAGGAGCACTCCTTGGCGCCGGGGCGCACTCTTTTTAAAAATGAAAACTTCTCTCTTATCTCGACCAAAAACAATGAATATCGCGTCCGGCATGCTGCTAATGCTCTACGCCTCCGCCATCTGTGTCGTCGCCGCCTCCGGGGTTGTCAGCCTTTTGGATCTCGGAATAACGCTTGCACTCTCCGCGGCTTTTTTGACCCTGGCATATTTTTCTGGAAGAACAGAGCAGCTTGCGCCGCTGGCTCTCCTGCCGCTTATAGCATTCTCTGCCGTCAGCGCCTATGTCTCCACACAGCTATTGTCAAAGGGCAGCTTCACCTGGTTTTCAGATGTCGGCGGCCCGCTGCACATTATGGGCGTCCTCTGGGTACTCGCACTGTTTGGCCTGCTCGCCGCAATCGGCGGCGGACGCTTCTCCGTAATCGCCGGAAACTCAATAGCGCTTGTGTTCGGCATCGCAAACTACACGCTGGAGCTGTTTCGCGGTCGTCCATTGCTGGCAATAGACATTACAAGTATCCGCACGGCAATGAACGTCTCGGGAAGCTACAAATTTTCAGCAACACCCATCTTCATTTTGGGCTGCGCGCTGGCAATTACCTCGGCAGTGCTGGCATGGAGCCTCTGCCCGTCCGGTCAGCGCGGGCATCGCATTCTACGTGTAGGGACAAGACTCGTCTGTCTCGGTCTCGCCGCCTGGTACATCGGGCTCTGCCTCGGCACAAGCTTCATGTACCGCAACGGCATACATATAAACTGGGACGAAAACGAGTTTGAGGACAGCTCTGTCATGTATTTTGTCGTCACGGCTCAGAAACTCAATGTCTCCGCGCCTTACGGCTACTCCGCTGACGCACTCGATGAGCTTGCAGACTCGATTGAGAACGATTCTCTGCCGGACGGCGGGAGCCCTACGATAATCGTCATAATGAGCGAGGCGTTTTCCGACCTCCGCCAGATCGCGGATTTCGAGACCAACATTCCCGTGACACCCTTCATTGACTCTCTCACCGAAAATGCTCTGCGCGGGTATCTGTACTCCTCAGTGCTCGGCGGCAACACCGCAAACAGTGAGTATGAATTTTTGACCGGTGACACCATGGGCTTCATCCCCACCGGCTCCGTGCCCTATCAGCTCTACGTAAACTACGAGGCAGACACGCTCGTATCCACGCTTGAGTCTCAGGGCTACAGCTCCACCGTGCTGCATCCCTACCTCTCCTCGGGCTGGAACCGCGTGCAGGTCTATGACCTGTTCGGCTTTGACAGAGTCTTATGGAAAGATGACTTCCAAGATCGCAGCTACCTTAGAAACTACATAACAGACGAGTGCAACTACGAGAATCTAATCACACTTTTTGAGCAGAGAGATACGAATAAGCCCGCATTTTTCTTCAACATCACTATGCAAAACCACGGCAGCTACGCCTTCGAGGACTTTGACCCGCAGGTGAGCATCTCCGGGCATGAGGGCGAGTTCCCGATGGCGGAGCAATACCTCTCCCTGCTAAACATAACAGACGCTGCGACACAGACGCTCATTGAGTATTTCGAGGCTCAGAAGGAGCCTGTTATAATTCTGTTTTTCGGCGATCACCAGCCAAATCTTGACGACGAGTTTTATGACATGCTCTACGGTCACGATTCGTCAGATCTGACGCTTGAGGAGAAGCAGCGCCGCTATACAACTCCATTTTTCCTCTGGGCAAACTACGATATCGACGAGCAGGACGGAATCGTCACCTCCATTAACTACCTCTCCCAGCTTCTTCTGGACACTGCCGGGCTCAAAACAACGGACTACGGCGCATACCTGAACGCGCTGGCAGAGGAATGGCCAGCTATAAACGCAAACGGCGTGATGGGCGCCAACGGGGTATGGTACTCATTGTATGATGAGCTTACAAGCTATAATCCCGGACTGCTCAAATACCGTATGCTGCAATATAACCGCCTGTTCGACCCCGCGGACTATCGCAGCGAGCTGTTTCAGATTAAGTGAAAAACTGCAAACTATAAAAAGCCGCTTGACTTCAGTCAAGCGGCTTTCTTTATTACTTTATGCGTTTTACAGCTCCGATCATATATTCCAGATAAATCGCTGTATAATCGCGGCAAACTGCGCGCGTCCTGCCGTTCCGTCAGGATTCAAGGACGTCCCGGACGTACCTTCAACTATTTTCATCGCAACCGCCCAGGACATTGCGTCCTTTGCGTATTCGGAAATATCTCCGCTGTTCGCGAAGCCTGTCAGATCTGCTCTTGCGGACGCATCATAGCCGCGCATCTGGGCATAGCGGAACACGAGGGCAACGAGCTGCTGACGGGGTATATCCATTTTGGGGTTTGTGCCGTCAGAAATATCGTTGTTCACAGCCCACGCTCTGGCTTCCTCAAAATTAGCGGGCTCTTCGCCGTGCAGACGTGCGAGGACTGTCCACACCTGCTCACGAGTGACGCCTCCACCGGGGTCGAACAGGCTGTCCGTGACGCCGTTCATGAGTCCATTGTCATGAATCCACGCAATATTATCGTAGGCCCAATGGCCCGTGCCCACATCCGCAAACGGGAATCCATCCTTCGCAAAGCTGGCTCTAAGCGTGACAGAAGTCGCGGGCATTATGAAGACATACTTGTGAGCGCCGATTTTTGTGACCTCTACAAAGCTTCCGTTTGCGTCGGTGACGGTCAGCCGACTAATCTCATAGCCGCTGTCAGGCACTGCGCTTACCGTGATCGTCACGCCCTTTGCGGCTCGGCAATGATCGGAAGTTATCTTGCCGTCAGCAGATTTTTGGATGTTAATGGCGTTTCCTGACACCATTGGAGGATTCACAGGGGAGGTGGATATGCCCTTCCATGTGGCGGTGATTGTGACATCATTTTTCGGCATCACGAAGCTCGTACTTGCCTGACTTTCGTCCTGTAGTGTCGCTCCGCTGACTATCCAGCCGGAAAAATCCTTGCCAGTTGGCGGTTCATCAGCCGTGATGCTGACGTTTGTGCCCGCGGCATACTCACCGCCGCCTTTGCCGCCGTTTACTCTCAGCTGATACAGTGTTTCGGGCTCGGCTTCCACTGCTACAATTTGAACGGCCTTCAAATTGTCTGGGTTAACTACGCCCGCAATAATTGTCAACGTACCCTCAAAGCTGTAGCTGCCGGCCGTATGAGAATCATAATCTGGGCAATTCCAGGTCACAGCAAAGTCTCTTTTGCTCCCGTCGTCCAAAGCGGCCCCAACGGTCTCAGGCAAGTTGAGATCAGCCTCTGCAGTGCCGAAAGGCAGCTGTATCACGGTCTGCGCATCTACGCTCACTATGGAGTTGGGCAGCTCTTCAAACAAGGCCGTTATCGTGTGCTCCGCATTCACGTTTTCAAAAGTGTATTCACTGACTGCTCCAAGGGATTCGCCATCAGCCAGCACCTGTGCAATTTTATGCCCCTCAGCCGCCTCGATGGTAAAGCTCTGGCTTGAGCCCCCGGTCACAACGACATCACCTACCGGTGTGATGCTGCCGCCCCCGCCTGCAGTTGCTGTGATAATGTGAGTGACATTGTTGTCCTCAACATAGACATTAATATTATCTATCCACAGAGTGGCACCGTCTTTGCCCTCATACACGAAGGCAAACTGTACGCCGGCTTCATCCTGATACTTCTCGGGAATTTTAACCCTGGCCTGGGTGGTAACCCATGACTCATCGTCATTTTTCCCTAGATCCCACAGCTGCCAGATGGTATCCCAATTCTGGCCGTCTGTTGATGCCTTTACCAGGAGATTGTGGCGACGGAGATGCGTGCCATAATACAGGCTTGTGTTGAAATCAAAGATCATGGCGGCCTTGGCTTCCTGTGCGCTCAGGTCGATTGCAGGGCTGATGAGCCACTCATTCTGCGCTTCAACTACACTGTCGCAGAATGCGACCCCGGAGCCTTCCCTGGTTGCCCCGCACCAGCTTGCCGCGGAGTCTGACTTGAGTGTCCAGCCGTCATGGGGGAACAGGCCGTTTTCAAAATCCTGCTTAAAGATGCTCTTTGTGGGAACGATGTCTTCCGCGTCATCACTGTTGCCCGCAACCGTCACCTCATATTCCTTGCGGTTTCCGGCATAGTCGTTTACGATGATGGTCAGATCCCTACCGTAGCCGCTGACATCGCAGGAAAGCTGAGTGCTCGCACCCGCCGCGGCCTCCGCCACGGGATAACTGCCCAGCGCCTTCCCGCTGGAGGCATTGGCAAAGAGCACATTTGAAACATACTCGTTATCGCTGACGGTCAAATCCACATAAAATTTTCCGCCTTCTTCTCTTGCCTCAATATCGCTTGCCACAGGCTCCTCGATATCTACAGTGATCGGGAAGGACCAGGACAGGCACTCATTATTCACCTCATGCTTGTCATAGGGCAAAGTGCAGGAGACTGTAACCACGGCTTTGGCTCCGTTAGGCAGATCCAGACCGCCGCCGTCAGTCCCGACCCAGGGATCAATTTTGCTACGCCTCTCAACACCACTGGGCACGATGCGGGAATGGTCTCTGCTGTAGACGGATTTGCATTCGTAATCCACTGTCTTTTGGTAATAGACATCCGTGGCATCGTTTGCATTAACTATGGTATAGCTCAGGGTACGCACATTTCTCAGCAGTCCGGTATAGAGGATATCCAGCTTGTCAAGTATGTCGTCCTGGTTGGGGGAGATCGCATTGCGATCCGCCAGATAAGTAACGCCATCATGGTAGGGGTTATCGCCCAGATATGTGGTAATTGTATTCCTCGTAGACGAAACTGCGGCGGTATTGCTGTACTGGGTGGCCCAGTTTTCCTTGTTGTCTATATCATCCCAACAGTATCCCCGGTCTATGGCTGACGCCTGAGTCCAGTCGCCATAAAAACCCATGTAAGGAACGGAGAGCATCACGCCTCCGCCCGCGGGTGTCATAGTCAGGAAGCCCTCAATGTATATGCCGTTGGGAAAACTCTTATTTATATGTGCTTTATCAGCATTTATGAGCCTGAAGCTGACGTTGACCCTCTCCGTCCCGCCCGCGGCAACCGTCACGGTCTGTTTAGGGATTGCGGTTCCCAGCGAAAATGGCTGTCCGGTAATCTGCCGGACATTCTCGCCCATGTACTGCTTCGTGATCTCCGCTCCATCCGTCTGAACAGTACCGCTCAGAATGTAGCTGACCTCCGCCTCCGAATAGTTATGAACGTCAAAGGACATGGTGTATACGCCGGTCTTGTCGACATCGTCACCGAGCTCGATTTTGGGTCTGTCCATGCCGGGCACAGTTATATATCCGGCACTGTTAACTGCGTTGTCAACACTGACAGAGCCTGCGCCCTGTTTTCTGGGTGAGACGGGAGTTTCATTGTCCGAAATTACAATATCAGCAGTGCTCATGATAACAGCATTAACCAGATTGGCTCTCTCGGCACCGGGCGCGCATTCGTCCGCATGCTCCTTCTCTATGTACTGCTTTACAACCGCCATTGCGCCGGTCACGAATGGCGATGACATGGAAGTGCCGCTCTTCACGCTGTAGCTGTTTCCGGTGCTGGTGGATTTAATGTTGCCGCCCGGGCCTGCGATGTCCGGCTTGAGCGTCAGCTCAGGCGTAACCCCCCAGGAGGAGAAATCGGACATCTGTCCGGAGCTGTGGTTTTCAACCTCGCCGTTTGTGGCGGAGATGCTCAGCTTGCCCTCTGCCCCGGCAAGTCTTATCAGATAAGCGCCGTCTGCCTGAGTGATGGAGGCGGCGGGCAGGTCATAGTTTTCAAGCTGAAGGTCCGCTATGCCGAGCTCGTTATTATAAATCAGAATAGCAACAGCTCCCGCCGCCTTTGAAACATCCATTTTATCGTCATAGGTGATTTCACCGCGAGAGATCAGGGCAATTTTGCCCTTGACATCCAATCCGGCATAATCGTTGGCTTCACCATAGCCGGGCACAACAACATAGCCCAGCTCAGCCGTGCCAAGGCTCTTGAAACCGGGGGCATCTTCAGGCACATCCTCGTCGCCGTCTTCGGTCTTGTCAATATAGGCAATTTTCTTTTCTCCGACAGTGAAATAAGCCGACTGGATAGTTCCGGCATTTTCCACGCTGGCAACCGACATGGATGGACCATAACTGGAGGGGCTCGCAACTGTGCCATAGTCCGGGTTGGAGGCAAGTGCTCGGTCATTGCCAAACTTGTTGCCGAACGCCGAGTTGTACTCGTCTCCGGCAGATACGGATAGCATGACACCCGCATCCACGACACGCTCAAGAACGGCAATAATACCCTCGTCACCTTCAGCAGTGCCAAATCCGCTGACCGAGCCCAGGCTCAGATTAATGACATCCGCGCCGAGATAGACGGCATCGTCGATGGCTGCCAAAATGTCGTCCCAGGTCGCACCGCCGGAGCCTTCGGAGCTGAACACCTTCATTGCCAGCAGCTGTGCCCCAGGCGCAATGCCAACCACATCGCTCACCACTACCGCGTTGGCAGCTGCAATTCCGGCAACGTGAGTGCCGTGATCTCCGGCAGAGCCGGGATTTACGTCTGTATCTTTATCCGCATAGTCAAAAGCAAACGGAACCTTAGCACTGTAATATACCTGGTCGGCGCCCAGACCCGGCAGGTCACTTTCCGCATGAAGCTCATACCCGGAAAGCGCATCCGCGACGCTTGACTGAGATATTGCAGGGCTGTTTGGTGCCTCGGCAAAGGACTGGTGACCTAATTCAAGACCGCTGTCCACAATTGCGATGACCATGCCCTCGCCATTATATCCGGTCGCGTTTTCCATGCCGCCGACCGTGGTGGTGCCCGGCTGCATGTCCGGCGCTATTTTAAAGACCGGCGCTATGTAGACAGAGGCGACCTCCGGAAGGGCACGAATCTCGTCGAGTTTTCCATAAGGGACTTCAGCGGCAAAACCGTTTGTTACAAGGGTATAGCTGTGTTGAATTTCCAGCATCTGTCCGTCCAGAATGTTGCAGGATATCACATTCTGCACAGATTTTTGCTCATTAAGAATTGCCTTGCGATCTTCTGAAGTCTGCACCTCATCGCCGCTCACACTGCCGCTGCCGATCATAGCTGCGGATCTGAGTTCGATGATTACTGTGACCTTCTCATCTTCCTCGTATGGCTCGATGGCTTCAATAGCCTCAAAACCTGACTTCTTCAGTTGATCCGGATAGCCGGCTGCTTCAGCCGATGCCTGAGCGGGAGCATTGGACTCGTTAGCCGCAAATACGGCTATATTGGCCGGCATTAACATTAACAGTGCCAGCAAAAGCGAAACAATCTTTTTCCTCAACCCTCGGTTCACCCTTTCACTTTTTCCCATTTTTCTTTTTTCTTTTTTAGAGTCTGCTGTTTTTACCCGAGAACCCTCCTTCTCCCCAATCGCTACACTTAATTGACCTGCGCGCTGCCCTCCTGATAATAAAATAATATGCGATTGTGCTGAAAATGCGCAACGGTGCGTCAAGATCTTCTGCCGCCACATAAACGCTGGCAGCAAAACACCACACGCACCGTATAATTATGAAATTGATCCCAGGAACTGGCATGCCCTAACGATTTATTAGTCTAGCATAGCTGCCCAGAAACTGTCAAGATATTGCCACACATGCGCTGAGCCCCATCGTCCCCTCCAATCTCAAACGGCAAAAAAGCGGCCTGACCAATGGTCAGGCTGCTTTTTACTTGTTAATTTGGTCTTACGCGCGGGGGGTCTTGATCTGAGCCTGAGCCGCGGCAAGACGCGCGATGGGAACGCGGAAGGGTGAGCAGGAGACATAGTCAAGTCCGGTGCGGTGGCAGAACTCAACAGAGCTGGGCTCGCCGCCGTGCTCGCCGCAGATACCCAGATGGATGTCAGGGCGCGCGCTACGTCCGAGCTTGCAGGCCATTTCAACCAGCTTGCCGACGCCGATCTGGTCAAGACGCTCAAACGGGTCGTTGTCAAAGATCTGCTTCTCGTAGTAGCTGGGCAGGAACTTAGCAGCGTCGTCTCTGGAGAAGCCGAAAGTCATCTGGGTCAGGTCGTTTGTTCCAAATGAGAAGAACTCAGACTCGACTGCGATCTCGTCGGCGGTGAGAGCAGCGCGGGGGATTTCGATCATAGTTCCGACCAGGTACTTGATGTCGGAATTCTTTTCAGCCTTAACCTGCTCGGCAGCGGCCTTGACGATATTGGAGACATACTTGAGCTCCTTGACCTCGCAGGTCAGGGGGATCATGATCTCGGGAACGATGTCATAGCCAAACTCGTTCTTGACGTTTATTGCAGCCTCAATGATGGCGCGGGCCTGCATGTCGGCTATCTCAGGATAGCGGACCGGCAGACGGCAGCCGCGGAAGCCCATCATGGGGTTAACTTCGTGCATGGAGCGAATGGTGGCCTTGAGATCGTCAAAACCGAGCTTCATATCGTCAGCCAATGCCTTGATGTCCTCGTCGGCAGTGGGCAGGAACTCATGCAGAGGCGGATCCAGCAGGCGGATGGTGACAGGACGTGCGCCCATGGCCTTGAAGATGCCCTCAAAGTCGCCACGCTGCATGGGCAGCAGGCGGCTAAGAGCCTCGCGCCTGTGCTCGACATCCTCGGAGAGGATCATCTCACGCATGACGGGAATACGGTCGGTCTCGAAGAACATATGCTCGGTACGGGTCAGGCCAATGCCCTCGGCGCCCAGACTCACAGCGTTCTCGGCATCGTGGGGCGTATCGGCGTTGGTACGAACTCTAAGCTTGCGGATATCGTCGGCCCAGCCCATGACAACAGCAAAGTCGCCAGAGACAGTCGCCTCGACGGTGGGGATAGCGCCGACATAGACGTTACCGCTGGAGCCATCAAGGCTCATGATGTCACCCTCGACAATGCGGGTATCGCCGACAAGCAGAACCTTCTCGTTCTCATTGATGCGCAGTGCGCCGCAACCGGCGACACAGCAGGTTCCCATGCCGCGAGCGACAACAGCCGCGTGGGAGGTACGTCCGCCGGTGGCAGTCAGGATGCCCTGAGCGGCTGCCATGCCCTCAATATCCTCGGGGCTGGTCTCGTTACGAACAAGAAGCACGGGGCCGTTTGCAGCGGCGGCCTTGGCATCTGCCGCGGTGAAATAGACTGCTCCGCAGGCGGCGCCGGGGGAAGCGGCAAGTCCGTTTGCGATGGGCTTGGCTTCCGCAAGTGCCTTCTCGTCAAAGCGGGGGTGCAGAAGGGTATTTAGCTGGTTAGGATCTATCTTAAGTAGAGCCTCTTCCTTGGTGCACAGACCCTCGGCTACCATCTCGACTGCGATCTTCAGTGCAGCCTGTGCGGTGCGCTTGCCGCTGCGGGTCTGCAGCATGTAGAGCTTGCCCTTCTCAATGGTAAACTCCATGTCCTGCATGTCACCATAGTGCTTTTCAAGGCTCTCGGATGCTGCGTGGAACTGGTCATAGGCGGCGGGGTTCGTCTCGTGAAGCTGATCGATGGTCTGGGGGGTGCGGATGCCGGCAACGACGTCCTCGCCCTGTGCGTTCATGAGGAACTCGCCATAGAGCTTATTCTCGCCGGTGGCCGGGTCGCGGGAGAATGCAACACCGGTGCCGCAATCGTCGCCCATGTTGCCGAAAGCCATCATCTGAACGTTGACGGCAGTACCCCAGCTGGAGGGGATGTCGTTCATGCGGCGGTAGACTATTGCACGGTCGTTCATCCAGGAGCTGAACACTGCGCGGATAGAGGCCATCAGCTGAGTTGCGGGATCCTGGGGGAAGTCCTCGCCGGACTCCTTCTTATAAAGAGCCTTGAAGCGAACGACAAGCTCCTTCATGTCATCAGCGGTCAGACCGGCATCACCCTCGACGCCGCGCTCCACTTTGAGCTCATCCATGACTGCCTCATAATCCTTGCGGTCATAGCCCATTGCAACGTCAGCGAACATCGTGATGAAACGACGATAGCTGTCGTATGCCCAACGGACGTTTCCGCTCTGGGCGGCGAGAGTCTCGGCAACTTCGTCGCCGATGCCAAGGTTCAGGATGGTGTCCATCATGCCGGGCATGGAAGCGCGGGCGCCGGAACGGACCGAGACAAGCAGAGGATTCTTCTTGTCGCCAAACTTTTTGCCGCAGATCTCTTCCATCTTTGCAATATACTCGAAGATCTCCTGCTCGATATCGGAAGCGATTTTCTCGCCATCCTCATAATAGCGGGTGCATGCCTCCGTGCTGATTACAAAGCCCTGGGGAACAGGCATACCAATTTTGGTCATCTCAGCGAGGTTTGCGCCCTTGCCGCCGAGCAGCTCACGCATGCTTGCGTCACCCTCGGAGAATAGATAAACGTACTTTTTGCTCATCTTAAACGTCCTTTCCAGATGTTTATATAAATTGTACTTCTCATAATTATTTGACACGACACAGACGTGTCATACAACTCGTGGAAATTATACCATCTTTATCCCCGCAGTGCAAGCACAAAATAATTAATATATTTGCAATAATTGTGGTGTTTTCTCGAAGTTTCATCGCGCATTTGCCATAAACCGGCCATATCAATGCACTCCGCTTTCCACCGCTTCCAATATCTCAAATATACCGCCTATAGCATCCCCAAACTGCTCAGGATTAAAATCAAAAATCCTTTTTTATCTGAATAGGGTCAAGTTTTATCCAATAGTATATCCGCCAATTTGGCGTACTGCTCAAGGGAGAGTCTCTCGCCCCTTATCATGGGGTCGAGGCCCAGCTGCTCAAGCGCTGACGCCACCGTCCCGCGGGATATGCCGAGAACGTTTGACAGCGCATTTTGCATCGTCTTCCGGCGCTGATTAAAAGACGCGCGCACGATGCGCAACATAAATTTCTCATCACGGGTCGCGGCGGGCGGCGCTTTCCGCGGCACAAGTGATATGACGCTTGACGTCACCTTGGGCTGCGGCATAAAACAGCCGGGCGACACGTCAAACAGTATTTCGGTCTCACAATGCCAGTTTACATATATTGAAAACGCGCCATAATCAGACGTTCCCGGGACCGCAACGATTCTGCGGGCAACCTCGCGCTGTATCATGACCGTTATCCGCTCAAAGCATTTTGCCTCAATAAACAGAGAGATCAGCTGACTTGTGACATTATAAGGAAGATTTGCGCAGACCATGGGGCGCAGGCCGTCAAAGTTCTCCCCGACCAGTTTATATAGGTCTTGCTTGAGAACATCATCAAAAATAATTTCGACATTGTCGCAGTCGGCCAGGGTTTCAGCCAGAACAGGCTTTAAGCGGCGGTCAAGCTCAACTGCAAGCACCTTGCCCGCCCTTTTTGAAAGCTGCTCTGTCAGGCAGCCGATGCCGGGTCCAACCTCCAGCACGCCACAGTCGCGCTCAGCGCAGGAGCCCTCGGCGATCCGCTCCGGCACCCACTGGGCAACAAGGAAGTTCTGTCCCATCGCCTTTGAAAAGCGGAAGCCATGCCGCTCAAGCAGGGGCTTTATTTCGCTCGGATTCGTAAGGTTCATGTTGCCAGCCTCGCTGCTCCGATTGCGGTTGCGCAATCACTGTGCTCAGGAATAAAATAATCCACACCGTAAGCGCTGGTAAAGGTCGCAAAATTTCGCCGCGACAGCTCGGAGCCCGCCAGCGCCCCGGTCACGACAACTCCGGCTGCCTTCTGACCCGTGCAGGCCAGAAGTGACATTGTGCCGATCACCTGAAGAACCATGTTGGAGATTCCGGCGGCCCAGTCGTCCCGGGATGCGTCGGGGTTTTCCCGCGCGAGATTGGAAGCAGTTAGATACGGGTCAAGCTTACCGTAGTTCGTGACAAAATCACCTATGAGCAGGTCCACCCTGCCGGTATCACCCGCCAGCGCCATCCGGTCAAATTCCTTCATATTCTCGATGCCGAGAACATGGCTCGACAGACCCTTGAGCGTTCCGCCGCCGACGCCTGTACCGCAAAGATGCGTGTATTTGCCCTCGCGCGCGTGAATGAACGCACTGCCAGTGCCGATGCTGGCGACAATGACATTGTCGCGGCCCGAGAGCCACACAGCGCCGGCACCTATGGCGTCCGGCTCCGGAATATGCTTTATCGGCAGTCCGGCGTCCCCAAGCTGCGAGTCTGCGAACGACAGTCCCGTCACCGCGATTGCCGCTGCCTTTTTTGCATCTACGCCCAAACGGGCAAGGAGAGTCGGAACATCGTGCACCCGACCGTTTTCATAGTGGGTGAGAGCAACCTCATCGCCCTCCAGCACGCAAAGCTTGACTGCGGATGCGCCCATATCTATTCCAATAACCATCGTACACCTCTTTATATATTGGTGAGTCGCTCATATGCGTTTCTGTTCGTGTCGTATCCGGGTGCATTCAGGCTGACCTGAACCACGCCGCAAAGTGTAAAGCCAAGCTTTCTGAGAAGTCCGTTCATGGACCGGTTGTCCTTGTGTGTGTCGATGCGCACAGAACCGCGACCCATGCCCGCCGCCAGATCGAAGGCCAGGGAGAACATCTCGGAAGCGAGCTTCGTGCCCCTGTATTTTTCGGAAACCATGACCCTGTGCGCCGCGGTATAGCTGCTGTCATCACTGGTGAGCCACTGCCCGTCTATATGCTCGTAGCTCTTATCGGCGAGCATGGATATGCAGATATAGCCCGCAGTCTCGCCGTCGCAGGTGAACAGCCAGCCCTGATCATGGGCGATGTCGTATTCAAAAGCATTTGGCCTGGGATAGCCGTCCTGCCACTGGTCAACCTTACATTTTTTAAGAAATGCCTGCGCCCCAGCGACTAGCTCCATTATGCCCTCAATATCGGATAATTGTGCACGTCTGTAGTCAAAAACCAGCTTTTCACGCTCAGGAAGACGGTCGTAGATGAGCTCGTCCAAAATTTTCTTGTCCTTTTCATCACTAATCGAGAGTTTTTCGAACATGTCGGGGCGCTTGTCCATCGTGCGCTCGAGCTGCTTGCGCTTGCGCCATGCCGTGATCTTCGAATGGTCGCCACCAAGCAGAACCTCGGGCACCGCCCTGCCCTGCCAGGTTTCAGGTCTTGTATACTGCGGATACTCCAAAAGGCCGTCCCAATGGCTCTCGCCGGTATAGCATTCCTCGTCTGCCAAAACTCCCGGAACCATGCGGCAGACGCTGTCGGCAATTGCCATCGCCGCGATCTCGCCGCCGGTGAGGACAAAATCGCCGAGCGAAATTTCCTCGTCCACGCACTGCTCAATAAAGCGCTCGTCCACGCCCTCATAATGACCGCAGACCAGCACAAGATGGTCATAGTCCTTGCGAAGCCTTCTCGCCTCCGTCTGATTATAGGGCTTGCCCTGCGGGGTAAGGTAGATGACCCGCGTCCTCCGCTCGCCGGCCCTGTCAATTATATCATCCAGACATGACTTCAGCGGCTGGGCCATCATCACGAGGCCCCAGCCGCCGCCGTAGGGGTAATCATCAACCTGCATCTGCCGGTTTTCGGTATAGTCCCTTATCTGGACACAGTTAATCTCGACCGCGCCCTTTTTGGCGGCGCGGCCGATTATGCTCTCTCCCAAAAC
>CAZHUG010000042.1:0-17593 GCA_964535405.1 uncultured Oscillospiraceae bacterium
GGGCATTTTACAACCACGCCGCCGCCTGCCACATTTAGTTGGGTATTACTCAGCTTATGGCGGGCGGCGGCGTTATCCTTTTGGGCATGACGCTTGTGCCTATGCTGTCCACACTGTTTTAAGGGGGAGCTATGGGATTTCTCACCGACTGGATTACAGACTGGCTAAAGGGCCTTTTGATTGACGGTATTTTAGGCAATTTAGGCGGGCTTTTTGACAACGTGAACAACCAAGTCGGAGAGATTGCGACACAGGTGGGAACGACCCCGGCGGCATGGAACGCCGGGGTATTCTCGCTCATACGGCAGCTTTCCGAAACGGTTGTATTGCCTATCGCCGGGCTGATTTTAACCTTTGTGGCGACCTACGAGCTGATACAGCTAATCGTTGAAAAAAACAATTTGCACGACTTGGACACTTGGATATTTTTCAAGTGGGTGTTCAAAACCTTTGTCGCCATTATGATATTGTCCAACACATTCAACGCGGTGATGGCGGTGTTTGATGTATCACAGCACGTTATACAGAACGCCGCCGGGCTGATAAGCGGCAGTACGGCGGTAACGCCCGGCATGATGGCAACACTGGAGGCCGAGCTTCAGCTCATGGACATAGGGCCGCTTATTGGCCTGTGGCTCCAATCATTTTTAATACAAGTTGTTGTAGTGGCGATGAACATTGTTGTTTTCGTCATTGTATACGGCAGAATGATTGAGATATATTTGCTGTCCAGCTTGGCCCCGATACCCTTTGCCACGCTTTCAAACCGGGAGTTTGGGAGCATGGGGCAAAACTATTTCAAAACCCTGTGCGCCGTGGGCTTTCAAGGCTTGCTGATGCTTGTATGCGTGGCGATTTACGCCATTCTTGTGCAAAGCATCGCCATCGGCGGCGACCCCATCGGCGCGATATGGAGTACCATCGGCTATACCGTTTTGCTGTGCTTCACCATGTTCAAGACCGGGAGCCTCGCAAAAGCAATTTTCGGGGCGCATTAGGATAGAGCGTAACTTCGGGCCAAGTTGGCCCGAAGTGGAAAGGAGTTTTCCGATGTACCAACAGCCGGAACAATCGCCGTGGGGCAAGGTGCAGACCTGTGACACCCTCTGCCCCGGCGTGTTTCTTGTAAGTACCGCCAGCCACGGCGGCACGATGATTGCAAAGGATATGGCGGCGGCGCTTTCGCCCGCCGCCCGGAAGTGCGGCTTTAAGCAGGGCGGCTACCTTTGTTTTGAGGAAGACAGCCAAGAAAGCGTTGCCCTGCGGGAACTGCTGGACAAAAAGCTGTGGGCCATTCCCGACCGGGTAAAGGACAAGGCGGCGTTTGAGGAAAATATCAACCAATCTGTTAGGGAGTACCACCCGGACTATTGGCGGGTGCGGCAATCCGGGCTTGAAAAGGCCCCGCCCCCGCAGGAACAGCACACGGCCCACAACGCCGAGAGATAAGCCACTTCGGGCCAAGTTGGCCCGAAGTCGGAAAGGAGGATTTTCTATTGGCCTATGTAAGCGTACCCAACGATTTATCAAAGGTAAAAACCAAAATGGCGCTCAACCTCACCAAACGCCAGCTTATTTGTTTTGGCGCGGCGGCGGTTATCGGCGTACCGGCCTATCTTTTCACCCGCTCGGCAATCGGCGGCACGGCGGCGATGATTTTAATGCTTGTGCTGATGCTCCCCTGTTTTTTCTTCGCCATGTATGAGCGTGACGGTTTACCCTTTGAAAAGGTTTTGCGGAACATCGTCCGCGCCAAGTTTCTGTGGCCGGGAACCCGGCCCTACCAAACGCAAAACATCTATGCCTATTTGAGCAATCCGCGAAAGGAGGCGATACAGCTTGCCACAGACAAAAAAGCGCCCCATTCCCGCAAAAAGCCGGGCGCGTAAAAAGCGCGGGCCGCAGACCGCACAGCAGACCATACCCTACCGCGAAATGCTGCAAGACGGTATCTGCAAGGTGCGGGAGGGCTACTACACAAAGACCCTCGCTTATGAGGATATAAACTACGCCGTGGCTTCATCGGACGACCAAAGCACCATTTTTGACGGTTACTGTTCTTTCCTCAACTACTTTGACGCGGCTCTGCCGTTTCAGCTTTCCTTTATCAACCACCGCTCCCGGCCCGAAAACAAGTACAGTGTGAACATACCGCCGCAACAGGACGATTTTAACAGCATACGCGGCGAGTTTACCGACATGGTGAAAAATCAGATTGCGCGGAGCAACAACGGCATTGTCCGCTCAAAATACATTACCTTTGGCATAGGCGCGGACGGTATCGGCACAGCCCGGCCCCGCTTAGAGCGTATCGAGGCCGACATTATGGGCAACTTCAAGCGGCTCGGCGTACAGTCGGCGGCGCTCAATGGCCGGGAGCGGCTGGAAGTGATACACGGCCAGCTTCACCCCGGAGGCCGGGAGCCGTTTCGGTTTTCGTGGGATATGATACCCAAAACCGGGATGGGAACCAAAGACTTCATTGCCCCCACTTCCTTTGATTTCCGGCAAAGCCGCGCTTTCCGTGTCGGGCAGACATGGGGCGCGGCCACCTATATGCAGATTATGGCCTCCGAGCTTTCCGACAAGTTATTGGCCGAGCTGCTGGAAGTGGACGCGGAAATGACCATCACCCTGCACGTTCAGACAGTAGACCAGGCCAAAGCCATTAAAACGGTAAAGGCCAAAATGACCGACATTGATAAAATGAAAATGGACGAGCAGAAAAAAGCGGTTCGGAGCGGGTACGATATGGATATTTTGCCGCCCGACCTGCTCACCTACTCAAAGGACGCGGCGGCGCTCTTGGCCGATTTGCAGAGCCGCAACGAGCGAATGTTTTTGCTCACGTTCCTTGTGGTAAACACGGCCCCCACCCGCCAGCAGTTGGAAAACGACATTTTCACGGTTTCAGGCATTACCCAAAAATACAACTGCTTTTTGAAACGGCTGGACTTCCAACAGGAGCAGGGCTTTATGAGCAGCTTGCCGCTCGGCTACAACGGTATTGAGATACAACGCGGCATGACAACAAGCTCAACCGCCATCTTTGTGCCATTTGTGACGCAGGAGCTACGCATGGCCGGGCAATCCCTGTACTATGGCATGAACGCCCTTTCCCACAACATCATCATGGCCGACAGGAAAAAGCTAAAGGCCAGCAACGGCCTCTATCTTGGCTCGACCGGCTCCGGCAAGAGCTTTGCCGCCAAGCGGGAGTTAATCAATGTTTTCCTTGCGACAAAGGATAGGATAATCATTGTAGACCCGATGGGGGAATATGCCCCGCTTGTGCGGCGGCTCGGCGGCCAAGTGCTGGAGCTTGCGCCGGACAGTCCGCTTGGCAACTACATCAACCCGATGGACATACAAATGAGTATGGCAGACGAGGACAGCCCGCTTTCAATGAAAGCGGATTTTTTATTGTCCTTGTGCGAGCTGATACTCGGCGGCAAGGACGGACTGCAACCCATAGAGCGGACAGTGATTGACCGCTGTGTGCGCCTTGTCTACCGTGAAATCGCGCTCGGTATCGGGAGCGGCGAAATGCCTTTGCTCCAAGACCTGTACGAAACACTGTGCCAGCAGCCGGAGCCGGAGGCCCGGCGCGTGGCAACCGCGCTGGAGCTTTACTGCACAGGCTCGCTCAACCTGTTCAACCACCATACCAATGTGAGCCTTGATAAACGCGTGGTGTGCATTGTGCTAAAGGGCATGGGCGAGAACTTACGGAAAATCGCCATGCACATCACCAACGAGCTTGTGACACAGGCAGTCAATACCAATTTCACAAACGGCCTCGCTACTTGGTGCTATTTTGACGAGTTTCATATTTTGTTGCAGGACGCATTGAGCGCGGGATATTTCGTGCGCGTGTGGAAAATGCTCCGCAAAAAAGGCTGTGTGCCGAGCGCATTAACCCAAAATGTGAAAGACCTGTTGGCCAGCCGCGAAGTTGAAAACATACTGGAAAACAGTGATTTTATGATACTGCTTTCACAGGCGCAGGGCGACAGGGCCATTCTTGCCAAACAGCTTGGCATATCCGAACATCAGCTTTCGTATATCGCCCACAGCAATTCCGGCGAGGGCCTTTTGTTCTACGGCAACACCACCATTCCCTTTGTAGACCGTTTCCCCCGTGGTGAGATTTACAATCTGCTCACGACCCGCCCGGAGGACTTAGCGAGGGAGGCGCAAAATGAGTGAGAGGGGCCGCTTGCGGTTTGAGAGCGAGGAACAGGCGGCGGCAACTTCGGGCCAAGTTGGCCCGAAGTCAAAACCCGGCACAAAGGGCCGGGCGCGGTTAGAGGATACGCCGCCGATCTCCGAGCCTCCGGGCGCTTCGCCTGTGGAGGGCGCTCCCGCAACTTCGGGCCATGTTGGCCCGAAGTCGGGCGGCAAATACCGCCAGCACAGTGAACAGGCCCGGCCCTCCGAGCGGTTACGGCGTGAGGGGGAGCCGCCGCCCGATGGCGGGGCCGCTCCCCGTGATGGCCCCACCGACAAAAAGGCGGCGCGGGAGGGCAAGCGGTTTGAGAAATCCGGCCAGCGTGTGAAAAAGACCGGGGCCAAGCTGGGCAAGGCCAAAGGCAAATTAGCCGCGCAGAAACCGCCCAAAAAACCCGGCCCCACTAAGGCCATAGGCAAGGCGGCGAAGTTTGAGGCATGGCGGTATGCTCATGGCAAAATCCATCAAGTGGAGCATGAAAATGTGGGCATTGAGGCCGCGCACAAAACCGAGCTTGCCGGGGAAAAGGTTGTCCGGGGCGGTACACGCTTGATTAAGCGGCGTATCCGCACCCGCCCGGCCCGGCGCGTCCGCAAGTGGGAAAAGAAAAATGTCAAGGCGCGGGCCGACCATACCTTTCGCCAGATGGCGCAGGAACACCCGGAGCTAAAGAAAAACGCCCTTTCCCGCTTTTTCCAAAAACAACGTATCAAAAAGCAGTACACCAAACAGGCCAAGCAAGCCGCGAAACAGGGCGCAAAGGCGGCGAAGAAAACAGCCGTTACCACAGAGAAAATCGCCGCCGCCGTTTGGGGCTTTATCAAGCGCAACCCAAAGGTTTTTTTGATTGTTGTCGCGGTTTTTTTGATTATCGTTATCCTGCAATCTTGCATGGCGGCAATGCTATCCATCGGCAACGGTGTGATGGGCGCTGTGGGCGGCACTTCCTATCTTGCCGAGGACGCGGACATTGACCGGGCCGAGCTTGCCTATACCGAGTGGGAAACGGATTTACAGCTTGAAATTAACAACGCCGAGCGCACCTATCCCAATTATGACGAGTACCGCTACAACGTGGCCGACATTTCGCACAACCCCTATGAGCTGATGGCCTTTTTGACCGCCGTGTATGATGATTTTTTGTATTCCGATGTACAGGGCGTTTTACAGCAGATTTTCAACGAGCAGTACACATTGACTTTCACCGAGGAAATCGAGGTGCGTTACCGAACCGAAAGCCGCACCGACACATGGACAGACCCGGAAACGGGCGAGGAATACAGCGATACCTATGATGTGGAGGTGCCGTACAACTACTATATTCTCAACATCAGCCTGACCGCCCGCTCTTTTTCCGATGTGGTTTTTAACCGCTTGAACGCGGAGCAGAGGGAGCGGTTTCAAGTTTACATGATTACCAAAGGCAACCGCCAATACCTGCAAAGCCCTTTCGGTGAAACAAACTGGCTCCCTTATGTGACGAGCTACTACGGCTACCGCGTCCACCCCATAAGCGGCGCAAAGGACTACCACAAGGCGGCGGATATTGCCATGCCGCAGGGTACGGACATACTGGCCGGACAGGACGGAACGGTGACGACCGCCGCCTATGACAGCAGCTACGGTTATTATGTGGTGCTGGATGATGGCGAGGGCCTTGTGAGCAAATATGCCCATTGCTCGGTTTTGCTTGTGAACGCCGGGCAGACGGTAAAGGCCGGGGATGTAATCGCCCGCGTGGGCAGTACCGGGAGCAGCACCGGGCCGCATTTGCACTTGGAAATCATCAAGGACGGACAATATCTGAACCCGCTCTACTTCGCCGTTACCAATGATTATGGGCAAGGCCCCACCTACGGCGACCCCGGCACCGCTATGAGTGATGGGAGCTATGCTGCCCTGCTGGAATGGGCCGAACTGTATTTAGGCTACCCCTATGTTTGGGGCGGCTCGTCACCGTCCACATCGTTTGACTGCTCCGGCTATATCTGCTGGATTATCAATCAATCCGGCGTGGGGAGCGTGGGCCGCACCACGGCGCAGGGATTGTATAACCTGTGTACGCCTGTGAGCGCCGCAGACGCAAAGCCGGGCGACCTCATTTTCTTTACAGGCACCTACTCCACGCCGAGCGCCTGTTCCCATGTGGGCCTGTATGTGGGCGGGGGCCGGATGATACATTGCGGCGACCCCATTTCTTACGCAAGTATCAATACAAGCTACTGGCAAAGCCACTTTTACAGCTTTGGGCGTCTGCCATGACAAAGGAGTGATATTTTTTGAACGCAAAAATCGAGCGCGTGGGCAAGGATATTCAGAAAACAAAGGATAAAATATCCGAGTTTCAATCCCGCTTGCGCGAACTGGAAAAGCAAAAGACCGAGCTTGAAAACATGGAGATTGTGGACGCGGTGCGCGGCATGGATATTTCCCTTGCCGACCTCGCCGCCCTGCTGAAAGCCACAAAATCGGGCGGCGCGACTTCGGTCCAAGTTGGCCCGAAGTTGGCACAGCCCGCCGAACCCGACACAGAATTGGAGGACAGCGACAATGAAGAATAAGAAAAAGCGAATACTGACCTTGATGTTCGCCGTTATGCTTTGCATGGCGGCGTTTCCTTTGACCGCCTATGCTGGCGGCGGAGAGAGTGAGCCGGAGGAACCGCCCGCCGAAACGGTGGAGGCCATACCCGAACCCGCAGCCGAGCCGAACCCCTTTACCCCGGCGGGTACAGGTACGGTTATCGACAACGCCACGGACGCGGACGGAAAAGAGTTTTACACGATTATGACCCCAAGCGAAAATGTGTTTTATCTTATCATCGACCGCCAGCGCGAAACGGAAAATGTGTATTTTCTCAACGCCGTGACCGAGGCTGATTTGCTGGCCCTTGCCGAGCCTTCGCCCGACACAGGCGGCGAGAGCGCCATTCCCGGCGGTACGGCGGAACTGGAGTCAACACCCGCGCCTGACCCTGCCCCCGAACCCACGCCAGAGCCGGAGCCGGAAAAAGGCGGCAACATGGGCATGGTGATTATTCTTGTCCTTGTGGTGCTGGGCGGCGGCGGGGCCGCTTACTACTTCAAGATTTACCGCCCCAAGCAAGAGCAGGCCGACATTGGCGAGGATTATGAGGAATATGAGGCCAATGATTATGATGCCGATGATGAAGCGCCATATCCGGGTGACGAGGACGCGCCGCCGTGGGATGACGAGGACGAGGCCCGCGAGGGCTACGAAACCACCGGGGAGGGCGAGGACGCATGAACTTTACCGACAGCCCCTTTGAAAAAATGATGAAGCAAGTACCGCGCGCTCCGCGCCCGGCCCCATGCAAGCCACCCGCAGGATCGGCTTGCATGGGATGCTCCTATTGGCGGGGCGTAGCCTGTGTGGGAACGTGCTACCGCAATTTGACGCTCTATGCAACTTCGGGCCAAGTTGGCCCGAAGTTGGCGGGAGGCCGGGCCAGTGGATAGCCGGGAGCTGACCCGCGCCGAGAGGGCGGCAATCCGCAAGCTGGTCACAGGTATGTGCGCCAACTATGACAGCGAATACGGTTGTCTGCCGCTCGACTGTGGGTGCTATATGCTCGGCAAGTGGTGGACAGGGGCCTACTGCAAGTATTTTCAAAACGCGGTGCTGCCCCTCGACCCGGTGTTGGAGGCCACACTCACAGGCCGGAAGGCCCCCGAACTGGACACTTGCGCCGCCTGTGGCAAGCCCTTTGTGCCGCAGGGCAAACAGGCGTATTGCTCCCCGGCCTGTGCCAGCGTTGCCCGGCGAAAACGGCAGCGCGAGTACATGAGGAAAAAGAGGGCCGACTGTTAGCTTTTAGGGGCTTTCAAACCCGCTTGTAGCAAGGCTTTACAAACGCGAAACCGGGGCGGGTAATACGCCTGTATGGCCCGCCCCGGCAAAAGCTAACATGATTTTACAATGAATATTTTATGGGAGGTCATTTTTATGCAGGAAAAAGACAACTATCTAAAAAACGCGGAGCTTTCCACCGAGCAGAATTACAACATGATTGACGGTATCTTAAACAACGACCCGCCGCCCCTGCCACCACCGGAGGAAAAGCCGCTTGACCGGGTAGTCGAACCGCCCAAGAAAAAACGGAGCCGGGAGCGGGAGGACAGGTGAACAGCTACAAACGCAAGCGTGATATTCATTTGCATGTGATGGTAACGGCAGAAGAACTTGAAACAATCCGGCAGCGTATGACGGAGGCTGGAACGACCAACACAGGCGCGTATATCCGCAAAATGGCGCTCAATGGATTTGTGCTGAATGTTGACCTTGCGCCCGTTCGGGAGCTTGTTTCCCTGCAACGCAGATGTTCAAATAACATCAATCAAGTCGCAATCCATGCCAACACCTACGGCGTGTACCCGCAGGAAATCGCGGGGCTACAAAAAGACTATGCCGAGCTGTGGGGCCGCGTGTCAGAGGTTTTGGGCCAGCTTGCGGCGGTCACGGCGCTATAGAAAACACAGCGGGACAACATCGTGGTTGTCCCGCTGTAAACTAAAATGGAGTTTCATCAGCATCCAATAATTCATCGTCAGATATCTCCCATTTTGGCCATCCATCATAACGACAAATATCTCTTATATGATTCTTTTGTAAAAATCTTTGTCGTTCCTCAAATATGTATTCGTAGTTCGCTAAATCTTCTTCGTCAGATATTTCAATTCTGCTTAACTCAAGGGGAGACAAATCCTTGAAGAACAGGTTTTGATTATATGCCTCAACCAATTCTGGAAAGAAACTGACCTTTTGAGCGGTATCCGAAATATACTTCTTCATTCGAGGAAGATATGGGATGGGGTTTTCTTTTTCGACAAAATCAACGTACGCAATCTCACCTAAAATGTGGTCAACTGTCTCGTATGTACCAGACATAATACACTTGAAGACTTCCGCTCGAATTGTTTTCTTGAGTTGTTTAGGCGCTTTAAGTTCAAAAACATCTTCCTTCGTTGTTGCGACAATGGTAACGCCAGTTATTCTTTTTCGGTTAGACGGCGTGTGAAAATGCACTTTCCTTTCGTTAAGTACAAATCCCTCATCCTCAATTATTTTTCTGATTATCGGAAAAATCTTCAGAAGAAGTGCTTTATCATCACAAGAAAAATACATGTCATCTGCATATCGTGTAAATCGTATTCCTCTTTTTTCACAAAGACCGATAAGTCGTTTGTCCAAACTGATGCAAACAAGATTTGATATGGCAGGTGAGCAAGCACTCCCTTGAGGCAGTTTGCCATCCAATGTACAAATGTTAGTCAATATCGTAGCAGCAAAATTATCGTAACCAATATTGGAAAACACAGTATAGACCTTACTCGCTGTGATGCTTGGAAAGAAATCTTTGAGGTCAACAGATACTCCATATAATGTGTGTGAATGATAATGTGCATTTTGCTTGTGTCCAAATCGAGGGCCACATCTGAATGCCATCGCTCGATTAGACGGAGATATTCTATTTAGTATATTTGTTAAAATCCAACGCTGCAATATATGCAGTGTATATGACGGTATACTGATTTGACGTGGTGTGTCATTACGCTTTGGGATAGTAGTGTGCTTATAATAGTTGCTTGTTTTCATAGACAAGCAATATAAAAGTCGTGTGCTAAGTCCGGTGAGTTTTGCAAATTCATCTATTGTATTAAAACGCGGCAAACTCAACGAGTCCATTAACAACGAGCGAATATTTGTAGACATATAAAAAGTCGCCCCTTTTACCATAAGTCTTTCGTTAAGTTTAGTTGGCTATTTCACTTTTGTGGAATAGACGGCTAAAATTAGGGAATCGTGTGGAGCAATCCACCAAGGAAAACGAATCGTTTTCCGAACATACCGCCGAAACAATATGTAATGACTAAAAGGAACGACTAATTATTTAGTTGTTCCTTTAGTATAGCACAACGTATTCTGTCGTGCAATATCGTTCTTTCTGATGCGGACGACCGTTCAATCAGGTCAAGTGTTTCATTATACCCTTTCAAAGAAAGGGAAAAGGTTTCATCTTTTTCGTCAATATCATATTCCGTGACTAAAACTCCAGCTTTAATCAGATATTTTACGGAAGCATTAAACAGTTCGTTATAACGCGTTGGTAAGCGATCACGTTCTTTCAAAAATACTTTAAGATTTTTGTGGAGAGATTTTCTGCTAATTGTTTGATGAAAATATATAACTATTGGAGCAAACGCTATATATGCTGATAAGTTTTCAAATGATTGGGCCTTGTTACTGCTGCTTTTTTTACGCATTCGCCGAAATGCTTTCGTTATATCGCTGCTCAATGTTGACGGATCATCATCCTTGAAAATGACTACGCTATTTTCATTTGTCTTTTTCAGGTGTTTGACTGGCCCCATCATAACAAAGCTCTTATCGCGTGCGTATTTATAATTAATGGCGACAACCATTTTCTTCTTGATGTTCTCGTTTTGAACAAAAGCCCCAAGTTCAACCGCAGAGCCAATGCTTTCACAAATAATGCAGATTATATCCGAGTTGTCTGCAAGTAAATTCTCGTATTCCAAAAGGTCAGACTTCTTATCTCTATTAAGCATTTCCATAAAAAGGTCTTCTGGATAGAGTATTTGGAATTGCTCGATTTCCAAGAGAGGTCTTACTTTATTGCGTATGTGTTCTTTGCCTGCGCCACCACACAGAAATACATAGCATGATTGGTTGAAAGTGTTGCAAAACACATCTTCGTATATCATATTAATTGTTTCAAGTATTTTCAATGCCACACAACCTTTAGATAAGATTATCCTATCGCTATTTTTATTATACGTTAATCTACACAATGAGACAAGAACTTTAGTAACTTCGGGCCAAGTTGGCCCGAAGTGCCGGGACAAAATTGCTGTCGGCTCGACAACATTGTGGGGCATACCCCAAAATGGTAAAATATAGGTAGAGGATAAAACCACAAAAACCACCATGAAAGGGGCATTTTCCATGAGGTTTATAAAGCTGATATTCAAGATTATCGCCGCACCGCTCGTTCTTGTTCTCACGATTATAGCCCCCCTGTTTACATTCCTGTTCTGCTACGCGGCGGCGATATTAGGGGTCATTTCGGGGATAGGCGTATTGTTGAGTATCGCCTTGTTTTTTGCGGGTACGACACAGGGTTGCATTGTGTTTCTGATATTGTCGTTTCTGATTTCCCCGCTTGGTATTCCCGCCATAGCGGAATGGCTGATTGACAAATTGCATGACCTCAATTACTCGCTTCGGGATTTTATTATGAGCTAAAACACGGCGGCACGACAGCCGGGGCAACTTCGGGCCAAGTTGGCCCGAAGTTGTTTTTTGCGGGAAAGGAGGGGCGGCATATCGCAACCACCTATTTCAAGACCCATCACATCAGCAAGGGCGAAACAATCGCGCAGTCTATGAAAGACCGTTTTGATTATGGCAAAAACCCGGACAAAACGCGGGGCGGGGATTTGATACTGGCCCATGAGTGCGACCCGGCAACGGCTGACGCGGAGTTTCTTTTGAGCAAGGCGAAGTACAAGGCCATCACGGGCCGGGAACAGAAAAAAGACGAGGACGTTTTATGCTATCAGATACGGCAATCTTTTGTTAAGGGCGAAGTGGACGCGGAAACGGCGCTCAAAATCGGATACGATTTTGCCATGCGCTGGACAAAGGGCAATCACGCCTTTTTTGTTGTTTCCCACATTGACCGCCCCCACCCGCATATTCACATTTACTACAATTCCACAACGCTTGACTGTACTCGCAAGTTTCGGGATTTTCTCGGCTCGGCGCGGGAGGTACGGCGGCTCTCGGATAGAATATGCCTTGAAAACGGCCTCTCGTATATAGCCAATCCAAAACTGAAAAGCAAAGGCAAATACAGGCATTACGGTGAATGGCAGGGCGATAAGCCGCCCACATTCCAAGAGCGGATAAAGGCGCAGATTGATATTTGTCTTGCCGACAAACCGCCGAGCATGGAGGCGTTTTTGCAGGCTATGGCGGCGGCTGGCTTTGAGGTTAAGCACAGGCGCGGCGGCGGTATCAGCTTTCGCGCTCCGGGGCAAGAACGGTTTACACAGCTTCGGGCCCCTACGCTTGGCGAGGGCTACGGGCTGGAGGACATACAGGCCACGATTGATGGCCGGGCCGCTCCCCGCCGGGGCCACGCCGGGGCTGGGCGCAAGCTCAATCTCATTGTGGATATTCAAGCTAAAATGAGGGCCGGGAAAGGCCCGGCCTATGAGAAGTGGGCCACCATCTATAACCTAAAGCAGATGGCGGCGGCGCTTCAATATTTGCAGGAAAATGATTTGATGGAATACGCACAGTTGGAGCAAAAGGCCGTAGAGGTTACAGACCGTTTTCACGCCCTTTCCGACAGCATAAAAACCACCGAGGCCGCTATGGGCGTGAACGCGGAGTTAAAGGGGGCGGTGGTGGATTATGCCAAGACCCGGCCTGTGTTCGATGGCTACAAGGCCGCGAAATACAGCAAAAAATATTTGGCCGAGCATGGGGCCGATATACAGCTTTACCGGGCCGCGCAAGACACCTTTAAGCGGCTGCTCAATGGCGCGAAGCTCCCCCGGATGGATGCGCTGAAAGCCGAGGGCCGGGAGCTGGCGGCGAAGAAAAAAGCCGCTTATGGCGAGTACCGGGCGGCACGAAAAGATATGCAGGAGGTTGTCACGGCAAAGGCCAATATTGACCATCTGCTCGGTCTGACGGACGAGCGGAAAAACAAGGAAATGGAGCGATAGCGACATGACGCAACACAAGGCGGTACGCCGCTACACTTCGGGCCAAGTTGGCCCGAAGTGGCCGGGTTTGGGGAGGCTCCCCAACAAGCAGTTTTTACGTTTTGGCCGCAAGGCAAAAACGTGAAAACGTGCAACCGTGGCCACGGTTGCCCTGCTTGCCGTTTAGCGGAGAGCCTCAAAATGGTGCGTTTTGAATGTTGACTAAAACCGTCGGTCGTGATAGTATATTACTGGTGACCGACGATTTTGGTCAATGGAGGTAAGTGCTGACAATGATAGAAAATGAAACGGATAAGCACAGACAAATAATGACTGCTGCTGCGGGTTTATTTGCCAAACAGGGTTACAAAAAAACTACGGTTGATGAAATAGTAATTATGGCAGGGATTTCTAAAGGCCTATTTTATCACTATTTCAAAAATAAAAATGAGTTGTATATTCATCTTTACAAATCGTATGTTGATTTATTAAGCAGTAGTATTCGTAATAATATAGATACAACTCAAACCGATTTTTTTGAACGCTTAAAACAAGTAGCGCATTTGCGAATCGGCTTTATCAATGAATATCCAAATCTGTGGTCTTTTTTATATTCTGCATATTATGAAGAAAACCCGGAAATCGCACCCTTAATAAAAGAAAAAAATGATATGTTATTACAAGGAAGTTATGTTGGCTCGGCCGCCAATATTGATTGGACAAAACTAAAAAAAGGCATATCTCCTGACCAAGCTATCGAAATGATTACGTGGATTGCAGAGGGGTTTACACGCAAAGTCGTAGATAATTCAACTCTTGATACGGAACTGGAATACCTATTTGAAGAATATATGGATTGCTTAAAAAATGGATTGTATGAGAGGTAATGAAGATGCCATATTTTGAAAATAACGGAGCGAGTTTGTACTATGAAGAAAGTGGACACGGTGAGCCATTGATATTTCTTCATGGGTTTGGTTGGGATATGCGACAATGGAAAAGGCAGATTGAGCATTTTTCATCTAAATACCGGGTTATCGCTTTAGATGCTCGTGGACATGGAAAATCCTCTCTTCCACCGGGGAAAGTCGAGCCCAGCGCTTTTTGGCAGGATGTGGTTGCTGTGATGGAACATTTGAATATTCCAAAAGCGGTCATATGTGGGTCATCAATGGGCGGCCATGTTGCGCTCCAAGTGGCAATCAATGCCAGCGAACGCGTTGAGAGCCTTGTTTTGATTGGCGCTATATGCACAAACCGCTTTAACCGTTATGAACGCATTGTTGTACCTATCAATCGTTTCTGCCAAAGGATTATGCCTATGAGTTGGATTGCGGGGAGCATAGCGGCGGTAATGGGTAAATCCGGTCCCGAGGAAAAGCAGTATATTCGTGAAGTTGTAGGAAACATAAATCATAGTGTTTACAACCGAACGTGGAAAGCGACTACCGATTTGGAGAGTAGAGATGGGTTATCAAAAGTAATTTGCCCTACCCTTATACTGGTTGGTGACCGTGACAGTATGACGGGCAGACAACAACAATATATGCATGATAACTTGAAAAACTCTCGTTTAGTGACTATTCCAAATGCAGACCATGCCACTAATCTTGATAACCCTGTGCAGGTTGAGCAAGAAGTTGAAGCATTTTTGTGTGCTGAAAACACAATATTTACAAAGTGATAGGGGTAATGCTTTTGAAAACAGAATGGCTTGTATGCCCCATTTGTCAAAGTAAAACTCGGCTTCAAATGAGGGAGGATACGGAATTAAAAAACTTCCCTTTATTTTGTCCAAAGTGCAAACAAGAAACGCTAATCAATGTTCAACAACTAAATATATCTGTTATCAAAGAGCCAGACGCACAGCCGCAGAGCCGATAACCGTGAGTTAAATCACAGTTGTCGGCTCTGTTTTTACTTCGGGCCAACTTGGCCCGAAGTGGATAGAAGAAAGCGGACGATTTCTCAATCGCCCGCTTTCCTGTTTTTTACGGCCTGTTTTCCTCCCGCAGGGAGCGCACAAGCGTCCGCATGGTTTTCATTATGACCGCCTGTTCCCATTCTGAACAATCCAAAAACTCGCGGATTACCTGCTCCTGCTCCGGCGTGTAGTTTACATTTTCCGGCCAGAATATTTGGTCTGCGGATATATCGAGCGCCCGGATGATTTTATAGAAAACCTCGTAGGTTGGATAGCGTTGATTGTTTTCTATCGCAATGATTGTTCGGAGCGCCACATTTGTCTTTTCGGCCAGAGCCGCTTGCGTCATGCCTTTGGCCTCGCGTCCGGCCCGCATTATGCGGCCTATTCGCGTCATATCTTGGTGCATTATTCGTCACCCCCTTGCTCTATAAGTTTACAGAAGCAAGCGGGAAAATATAATGAGCATACATTGCACAACAAATGTGCAACATGCGGCACAAGTTAATTTGCGGTGACAACAAGGGGATGAAGAACAGGGGGAAAAAAGATGTCACGTTCTAATAGCGGTTACAGGGAGGATATTTAGCCGACAACAGGACTGCGCCTGTACTGATAATCGGTAGATTGTCAAAAAAAGTGCGGTTCTTCCATCGGGCAGATACGGCCCTCCATGTGCAAGACTTGGCACCTTAAAGTGCAGGGTAATATTTCCATACAAACGCGTCACGCAATCATTTTGTGCGGGCGCATTTTTTGTTACCCCTTATTCGGACAAGCCCCGGCGGAGCTTCGGGCCAACTTGGCCCGAAGTGCTGCGCGGCGGTTGCCCCGGTTGCCGCTCACCGCCACTCCATTTCGATTTTCGCATTTCCCCAAAAATCGGAATGGAGGCCACAATATGGCTATTATCAATTTGCGGGATTTTTACCCGTGGTATACACATGACGAGTTTGTGGAGGTTCCCGAAGTTGTGGCGGAAGAATTGCTTGCCGACAGGCGTTACCACAAGGCCAATAGGCGGCGCGTGTACCGCAACAAGGCGCAATATTCGCTGGATGCCGGGGATGGGATTGAAAGCGAGGCAATATACACGAGCCTCACACCTTTTGAGATTATGGAACGCCAGCGTGAGTTTTGCCGTTTGTGCCGCGCTCTTAATTCCCTGCCCGAAACGCAGGGCCGGAGGGTTGAGGCGCATTACATACTTGGCAAGAGTATCACCGACATTGCCAAAGCCGAGGGCGTTTCAAAAAGCAGCGTTTCCGAGAGTATCAGCACCGGGCTTCGGAGCATGAAAAAATATATGCAAAATCTTCTCTGAACACCCGAACAATCGGCCCCAAAGTGACACGGTTAATGAGAGGTAGTTTTACTTCTCTTAACATACAGGGGAGCGCCGCGCTGAATATTGCTGTCACATAATTGTCTTATGGCAGGTCAAAACAGATAAGCGCGGCGGCTCCCGCCATTGAGGTGATTTGCCCCGATGGTGGGCCGGGCAAAAGGGCGGTGCAAAAGGGCGGTGCGATTGCACCGCCCTTTGTCTGCCCCCGATAGAAACGGAGGGCGCGATATGCTGACACATGCAAAACTTGAAGAAATGCAAAGCGTTAATATTGGCGCGGTGGACAAAGACACCCTTGCCGATGTAAGCCGCGTGAAGCTGGATAACAGCTTACCCAAAGACAAGCGCATGGCCCGGATTTTGAGGGCCGCGAAAAATCCCTATTGTTTCCGCTACGGCGATATGGCGGTTAAGATTGAGTTTGTCGACAATGCCCCGCCCCTGCAAGATACCATGCAGAGCTTTTTAATCCGGCAGAAAAGCGGCGTTTGACTTCGGGCCAACATGGCCCGAAGTGCCTTTATCCATGCGGCTTTGCGGCCTCGACAACATTGTTTGCATTACCTCAAAATGGTATAATATAGGTGTAATGTGATAGGGAGGAGGACACATGGCAAGGACAAAAAACCGGGGAGAAATAGGCGCCATTTCCCCATTCACGAAACAGGCCCCCATCTGGCGATTGGGTAAATATCTTCGGCTTTCCAAAGACGATTTCAAGCGCACCAATGCCAACGACAAGGGCAAGGACAGGGAAAAGCTGATTAGCGACAGCATAGAAAATCAGCGCAAAATCCTCAACGCCTTTGAGCAGACGAGCATAGACGAGTTTGAATGGTCGGAGGAATACAAAGATGATGGCTTTACCGGAACGGACACAGACCGCGAGGATTTTCAAAGGCTCTTGGCCGATGTTCGCACCGGAAAAATCAACTGTGTTGTTGTCAAAGACCTTTCCCGCCTTTCCCGCGATTATGTGGAGGCCGGCATTCTGATAGACAGGCTGTTTGTACAAATGAACGTGCGGTTTATCAGTCTGCAAGAGCGGATAGACAGCTACAACGACCCCGACAGCATTTCCAGCATGGTTGTACCGATAACAAACGTGATGAACGACCAATATTGTTATCAGACCTCAAAGAAAATCCGACAGGTGTTTGACATGAAGCGGCGCAACGGTGAGTATATTGCACCTTTCGCCCCGCATGGCTACATCAAAGACCCGGAGGACAGGCACAAGCTGATTGTTGACCCGGAGGCCGCCGAAGTGGTAAAGCAGATATTTTCCCTGTTTCTTGGCGGAATGAGCAAAAACGCCATTGTGATGTATC
>CAZHUG010000043.1:0-17400 GCA_964535405.1 uncultured Oscillospiraceae bacterium
AATCTCGGTGCGCTGCTGCATGCCGACGGTGATATCCTCGATGAGGGCGTCGGGGTCGACGTGAAGTCCGTACTTTTCGGAAAGGGCGACCACCTTTCTGCGCGCTTCCCGCTTTTGCAGAAAACCCATTTTGCTGGTCTCCGCGCCGAGGATGATATTGTCCAGAACAGTGAAAACATCAATGAGCTTGAAGTGCTGGTGAACCATGCCGATGCCAAGTTTTGTGGCGTCGTTGGGATCATCAATTTTTACCCGTTCGCCGTTTTTGAGTATTTCGCCTGCCTCGGGCTGGTATAGGCCAAAAAGCACACTCATGAGAGTGGACTTACCTGCACCGTTTTCACCCAGAAGGGCATGAATTTCGCCTCTTTTCAGCGATAGCGTGATGTCGTCGTTGGCAATAATGCCAGGAAACTCCTTCGTGATGTGGAGCATTTCAATAACATATTCAGATTGCATAAATCACGACCCGCTTCCTCTCTTTAGTTTTACTTATTATATGATATAGAGCGTGAAAACTCAAGGGAAACATACTCTTGTGCAAATTGACAAATGAGAAAAGAAAATAAAAAAAGCAAGCGCCTTTGGGCGCTTGCTTTCAAAATGATTATGTAGCTTAGCTAATGTTGAGAGTCAGGTTGGAATAATCCTGCTCCAGGTTGTTAAAGTCCGCATCAATGGTGACTGTGCCGGCCTTAACAGCCTCGAGTGTCTCATTGTACTGCTCGACAGTGTAGTTCTCGAGGCTCCAGGTAGCGGTGGGCAGACCAACTGCGTCTTCGTCAACACCAAGAGTGGTGTCGATGCCGCCGATGGAATCCCAGCTGCCGTCGTAGAACTTCTCGATTGCGAACATAGCAGCCTCGCCAACGCCCTTCATGGCGGAGGTGATGACGGTGTCGGAGTCGCCGGACTGGTCGCTGTCAACGCCGATGACGAAGCCATCGTTTGCAGCAGCGGCCGCCGCGATGGAGGAGAACATGCTTCCGCCGCAGGCGAAAATGACCTCAGTGCCGTTCTCGTACCAGCCGTTTGCCATGGTCTGAAGCTCGGGAGAAGCGGAGAAGGCTGAGCCGTACTGCCAGCTGTAGTTCATTTCGACCTGGACATCAAGCTCCGCCGCCGCCGCATTGGCGCCCTGGACGAAGCCGTAGCCGTAACGGCAGCAAGCCGGGTTTGTGCCGCCGCCGCCGCCGGAGAAACCGAGCTTGGTGTGGCCTTCCTTGACGGCTGCATAGCCGGCAAAGTAGCCGCACTGCTCTTCTCTGAAGACGATGGGAGCAACGTTGGTAAGGATTTCTTCATCGGCATTCTCCAGCGCCCAACCGTCGATGAAGACGAACATGACGTCTGCAAACTCGTCGGCAGCCAGTGAAAGGGCAGTGCCCTGCATGAAGCCGGCGGCGACAATGACTTCTGCGCCGGACTCGACTGCAAACTTCATCGCGTCGTAGCGGTCGTCGTCAGTGGCCTCGTTGCCGTTGGCGGGCTGATAGTACTTGTAGGAAAGGTCGTTCTGATAAGCATAGAGCTTGACGCCGTTCCAGGTGCCTTCGTTGAAGGACTTGTCCTTGAGCTGACCAACGTCAGTGACAAAGGCGAGCTTGTATTTGCTATCCTCGGATGTCATAGTATCAGGGATCTCTTCGGCTGTGAGTACGGGCTTGCCACCGTCGCCGTCAGGGGTGGGGGTGACCTTGGTGACGCTGTCGCCGCAAGCAGCCAGCGCAAACACCATTGTTAGAGCGAGAAGCAGTGCAAGAAACTTCTTCATTCTTTTAAAATCCTCCGTTTCAAATTATAAATTCGGATCGTATGCAACGTGAGTTCTCGCCCACGTTGTAGACAGAATTATATCACTTGTGTACGAATCAATCAAGAGCCTTAACATGTATCGACATAAACTTTTACATTTACGCCATATACTGCCCTGTATTTATGACATTGCTGCCGCGGTGTCAAGAGCGATCTCGATCATTTGCGTGAGACTGCTCTGTCTCTGCTCAGGCGTGAGCTCCTCGCTGCGGTACAGATGGTCGGAAATAGTACACAGGCAGAGCGCGCGCTTGCCGGTGCGGGCTGCGGTCATATACAGTCCCGCAGACTCCATTTCAACGGCTAAAACGCCCATTTTCTTCCACTGGTCAGGGCCGTCTGAGCCGTCGTTGTAGAAATTGTCGGAGGACAGGATGTTACCCACGGTGAGCTCAAGTCCGCGCTCTTTTGCGCAGTTTACGGCGCAGCTGAGGAGCTTGTAGTCGGCAATGGGTGCAAAGGTGCCGTTTATTCCGAACTGGTGCGCGAAGTTCGAGTCGGTGCAGGCGCCTGAGGCGGCGACCATGTCCATGAGCTGCAAATTGTCGCTCAGCCCGCCGGCACTGCCGACGCGGATGATATTCTCAACCCCGTAGAAATTATAAAGTTCCCAGCTATAGATACCGATGGACGGGATGCCCATGCCGCTGGCCTGGACTGAGACACGCTCGCCCTTCCAAAGGCCGGTATAGCCCTGAATACCGCGGACATCATTCACGAGTACGGGATTTTCAAGAAAATTTTCGGCTATGAAACGTGCACGCAAGGGGTCCCCCGGCATGAGTACAGTTTTTGCAAAATCGCCGGCCTGGGCGGAGTTATGGGGAGTTGGCATAGAAATTACCTCCATATCTGTATTATTACAAAATTATATCCTTGCGGTATAGAAAAGTCAAATTGCATTAGGTATAATGATGTGATAGAATTATGCCGGAAGTATATTGGAAGGTGGGCCAAAGATGGGAGAAGTCATTACTATCGGCATCGCTGGTGGCACCGGCAGCGGAAAGACAACCATAACGCGCAGACTTCAGCAGCGCTTTGCCGACGTTGTGAGCATCATATACCACGATAACTACTATAAGGCTCACAACGACCTGAGCTACGAGGAACGGACACTGCTAAACTACGACTGTCCGGACGCCTTTGACACGGAGCTGATGCTCCGCGATCTGCAGGCGCTGCGTCGCGGCGAGGCGGTCAACTGCCCTACATATGATTACGCGATCCACAACCGCTCGGAAAATACAATTTTCGTCAAGCCCGCACCGGTGATTCTGGTGGAGGGCATACTCATTCTCCAAAACAAAGCTCTATGCGACATGCTGGACATCAAAATATTCGTGGATACGGATGCCGATGTGCGGATTTTACGCCGCATTGTGCGCGACGTGCGCGACAGAGGCCGCAGCCTCGAATCCGTTGTCGATCAGTATCTGAGCACGGTAAAGCCCATGCACGAGATGTATGTGGAGCCCTCAAAACGCAACGCAAATATCATAATTCCAGAGGGCGGCTACAATCTTGTCGCCATGGACATGCTCATAGAGCGCATAAACGCACATGTTAACGGAGGATGGGACAATGGCTAAGCTATACTTTAAATATGGTGCGATGGGCAGCTCGAAATCCGCCCAGGCACTGATAACCCAATTTAACTATGAGGAACTGGGCATGCGTGTCTGGCTCATAAAACCCGGTACGGACGACAGGTACGGGATTAACGTCATAAAAAGCCGCGTCGGTTTGCAACGCGAGGCGGCGGTGGTGGCATCGGAGGACAGCATAAGAGCACGGTATGAGGCTGTGGGCGATTGTGATGTCATCATAGCCGATGAGGCACAGTTTTTGACCCCTGAGCAGATTGATGAACTTCGAGACATTGTGGACCAGAAGGATGTTCCCGTGCTCTGCTTCGGACTGCGCACAGACTTTTTGACGCACATGTTCCCCGGCTCCAAACGCCTGATGGAACTTGCTGACTCTATAACCGAAATTAAGACCATCTGCTCCTGCGGCTCCAAGGCAACGGTGAATGCCCGCATGGATCAGAACGGCATGATAATAACCCATGGCGACCAGGTTTTTCTGGGCGGCAACGACAGCTACACAGCGATGTGCCATAGTTGCTGGCGTGAGAAAATTCGCGAGCAAGGCGCAAAATAACAATACATAATAGTACACAAAGATCCCCGGCGGCAGCAAAACAGTGAAAAACACGACAGCTGACGCATTTTCTTGCGCAGCTGAGAGTGAAAATTTTAACAGGCGGTGAGCGAATGAGGGACTTAAAGCACTTGTACAGGTTTGAAAGACTCCTTGATAGCGCCAACAACGAGCTTGTCCAGCAGGCAGTTTCCGAGGGCGGACTGGCGCTGGGCTACACATGCTATCACACGCCGGAGGTACTGCTCAATGCGGGCAACTGCTTCTCGGTGCGGCTGCGCGCTCCGATGACAGGGTCATTGGATGTCTCGTCCTACTACATGTCCAGCTTTCTCTGCGACTACAGCAAGGCAATACTAGAACGTGGAATTGAGGGCGGATATAACTTCCTCTCGGCACTTCTCGCGTCGGAGACCTGTTCGGAGATGAACCGCTGTATGGAGCATTTTGAGCTTTTAAAGCTCATCCCGAACGAGAAGTTCTTTGTAACCTTCATGGACGCCCCGTTCAAAATTGAAAAGCACACGATTCGCCACTACCGCGACCAGCTCAGCCTGAAGATTTTAGAGCCGCTGGAGCGTGTTTACTCAGTGGACGTGTCGGATGCCGCTCTGCGCCGCGCGGTTGAGGAGCACAATGAGGTCTGCCGTATTCTGACGGAGATAGGCCAGTTTAGGAAAGAGGCAAATCCCAGGATTACTGGCTATGAGTATCATGTGCTCTGCATGATAAGCTACTGCTGCCCGAAGCGCCTGATCGTGGACGATCTGCGTGAGACGCTTGAGGAGCTGAAGACGCGCGAGCCGGATGAAAAAAATAATTATCGTGCGAGAGTAGTAGTGGTCGGCTCTGAAATTGACGACCCCGGCTTCACTCAGCTTGTTGAGGAGGCGGGCGCGCTCATAGTCGCAGACCGGTTCTGCTTTGGCTCAATTCCGGGACGGGAAGAGATCATCCTCTCCGATGATGAGCCGGCTCTTGACTCTATCGCACTGCATTATATGAAAACAAGTCTCTGCCCGCGCTATATGTCCCGCGAGAAGGTTAACGAGCGGCACGAGACCGCCAGAAGACTCGTGGAGGAATATCACGCTGACGGAATAATTTTCGAGCAGCTCAAGTTCTGCGAATACTGGGGCTATGAGCGGGCGCTGGCAAGCTATGTCGCGACCCACGATCACGCAATACCCTCCGTCATGGTGGATAGGCAGAACGCCACCTCCGGTTCAGGCCAGCTTCGCACCCGCGTGCAGGCATTTGTGGAGAGTTTGGAGATCAAGCGCATAGCAGCCGAGAAGGAGGGGAGCAAATGAAGCTTACCAAATTGAATCTCGATAAGTTGAAGTTTAAAAAGCTGTATGACGAGCCAAACGGCAGAAGGCCGATACGCGAATGGCGCGGCCCGCGCGACACAGCGGTGGATTTTTTCTGGTGGGCAATGTGCTGGAAGGAGATGGCGATGCTCGTCGCCGGTGCGCCTGTGAGCGTGGCGAAATCCTTCTTCCGCTATCGCTGGATGTCTACATATCTGACCACACCGGCATTTATCGACCGTGCAACTGAGGGGCGGCGCGGTGCCCAGCTGCGCATGGCGCACAGGCAGTATAACCGAGTCGTGAAAAAGACCGTCGAGCTGCTTCTGACCACCTTCCGCGCGGACGAAAACCTAAACCCCGGAAACGAATACGCCAAGAAGGTCGTCATGTTCGACCAGCTTGTTCCCTGCCAGCTTATGGCGGGCTTCCCGAACCTTATCTGCATACCCGCACAGACTCTGCCCGTGTTTTTCAGTTCCATTGTTGACCAGCTCGTGACCATGCCTTATCTGGACGCCGCGGAAAGCTTCGGAGTTCCGGCAGACGTGTGCCCCCTGCCCTCGGCAGAGACCGGCTGCGCGCTCACAGACCAGTACCCCAGCTTCGGAACCTGCTTCGTGGCCTGCAACATGCCCTGTGACGGCAGCATAATGACCTCGGCATATCAGGATAGGCATTTTGGCTTGCCGGTGTATAACCTCGGCGTGCCTGTGCGCTATAACGAGGAGGCTGTTCAGCAGTATGCGGTCGAGGAGCTGCGCGGCTGTATAGACTTTATTGAACAACAGACCGGCGAGGTCTTTAACTGGGATGCTTTTATGGAGGCTATCGAGGTTTATAACCAGCAGACGCGTTATGAGCTGCAAAAGTGGGACGTAAACTGCAGTGACTATCCGCAGATGACCGGTGAGACCTTCTGGATTTACCGCATGTTCTACTACCATCTGTCCGGCGGCAGGGACAGGGGCTTTATCAAGACAGACGCGGCAGTAAACCGCATCATGATGCGGGCGTATGAGAAAAAGACGAAGAGCGTAAAGGAGCTGCGCCACCGCTGTGTGGAGTGGTCATGCCCGGCAAACTTCTACGCAAATTTCTCGATCTGGCTTGAAAACTGCTGGGGCATCACCGTTCTGACCAGCATGGAGACTCTGGTTTCGGATATAATTATCGACACCAGCAGTCAGGAGGCCGCGCTTGCTGACCTCGCGAAGAGCTATCAGAGAACCACCATGAGAAAGCATACCAAGGGCGGCTATGCAAACGTGCTCGACGAGCTTTGGCGTGTGTGCGAGCAGTTTAATGCCGACATGGTTCTCATGTATGACCAGATATCCTGCAAGGGCATGGACGGCCTGACCGGCGTGTTCGACGAGCAGGCGCGTCAGAGGGGCATAAACTTCATCTGGGTTCCGCAGGACCTGATGGATCCGAGAACAATTTCAAGACGTGAGATGCGCCGGCATGTGAATCTATACATGCAATCTGTCTTGAAGGAGGAGCCGTTGGACGAGCGACTTCTGGACTTTGACGACTCGGAAAGCTGGTAAAAATACTTAAAACCCTCCCGGATTCGCTGTCCGGGAGGGTTTTTGTATCTTATTTTATGATTCCAAACTGCCTCAGCTGCCCATAGAGGATCAGGAGCATCGTGAGCGGGACGATCACCTTGCAGCAGAAGCCATAGAGCCTTCGGCTGCGAAAGATGTTGCCATTCTGCGTGATTTCCTCACCGATCTCGCTTACAGATAGCTCGTAGCAGATGAACATACTCATGAGGAGGGTGCCGAGCGGCATCATTATGCCCTCGCTCCAAAGCGTCATAAAATCCAGCCAGTTGAAGCCCAGCGGTTGCCACATGCCGTTGCTGCCCATGCCGTCTGCGGCGACAATGATCGCGGGAATGATCAGCGCTGCGCTTGTGATAAGGGTTGCTCTGCTGTGATTGCCGACCTTACCCTTCTCCTCTGCTTTATCGACGAAATATGCAGCAATGACTTCGACAAGTGAAATTGTGGAGGTTATTGCGGCGATGAATACAAGGATATAGAAAAGCAGACCGAAGAACGGGCCAAAGTTACCCATCGCCTCGAATATGTCCTGAAGTGTCACGAACAGCAGGCGTGGCCCTGCCATAGCCGCGCCCTCACCTCCGAGTGCGAATGCCGCGGGCAGCACTGCAAAAGCCGACATGACAGCCACGAGTGTGTCCGACAGGACAACGATCAGCGCGTTTTTCTCGATGTTTTCACTTTTGCTCAAATATGAGCCGTAGGTCACCATTGCGCCCATGCCGAGTGCAAGCGAGAAGAACATCTGGCCGCCTGCAACGGAGAGGACGGACATGAAGTTCTCCCGAAGAGGCTCAAAATCCGGGACCAGCATGTACTTTAGCCCCTCACTTGCGCCTGGCAGTGTGACAGAGCGGATGATGACTATAATCAGCATTACGAACAGAGTTGGCATGGCGACTTTGGAAAATTTTTCGATGCCGGCAGAGATACCGGGCCTGACGATAAGGCAGGTTGCCGCAAGGAAGATAAGCGTGTAAACAATAGATTCCAGCTGATTTGAGAGCAGGCCGGAAAAAACAGTGTCAGCCGTCTGACCGGCGATGCCCCAGGAGGCACCGAACAGCTCGCCCAAATTTACGACTATGTATTTGATGCAATAGCCACCAAGCACACAGCAGAAGCTAGTGACAAGAAATGCGGAGGCAATACCGAGCCAGCCCAGCCAGCGCACCTTCTTTGAGAGCTTTCTGTATGTACCAACTACGCCCAGTCCGGATTTGCGACCAAGCGCAAGCTCGCTGACCATAATGATGAAGCCCGCGAACAGCACCAACAGAAGATAGACAAGCAGAAAGGCAAAGCCTCCGTTCGCACCCATTTTATAAGGGAATCCCCAAATATTACCCAGACCGACAGCCGAGCCGACTGCGGCCATAAGAAAGCCAAAGTTATTTCCCCATTTTGCTCGAGAATTATCCATACGTCTCCTCCATTTATATTTTGAATCAGCATTTGCTCCCTCCCCGGGACACAGCTGATTATAGATGTATTGTCTGTCCCTTTCAATCGCAATCCGCCCGTATTCATACCATCTTGATATTGGCACAAGAAATCTTGATGACGTTTGATGATTCGCGATTGCCAAAAATATGTTCCGCCCCCCGACTCTAACATATAAAGTCAGGGGGCTTTTTAATTTGCGTGTAATTATTGCATTTCGCGTATGAGCTGCTCTATGCGCTCATACCAGCGCTTTAGGTCGCGATTTGACCTGCCCTGGCTGGAATGTGCGGTTTTAAGCAGGCGTTCAGCGGTAGAGATAAGCCTTGCCAGGCTCTTATTCATAGGCTTGTGCTCGGCAACTGCATGCTTCTGCGGGATGGGCACGCCCTCGGTAAGCTCTGCAAATTCACCCTTTATGAGATCGTAGCAGGTGCCGCTGTAGGGTGCGTCGGCAGACATGCCGAGCTCCTCACGAAGTGTGCGCACAAACTCCGTGCAGGCAGCGTCGTCGCCGTGGTTCACGAAAATCTGGGTGGGCATGCTTTCAAAGCCGCGGATCCAATCGAGCAGGCCGTTTTTGTCCGCATGTCCGGAGACACCGGGCAGATATGTGACCTCGGCGTTCACGGCGATCATCTCACCGAAGAGCTTTACCTCCTTGGCACCGTCGTGGAGCATGCGTCCCAGTGTGCCCTCTGACTGAAAGCCGACGAAGAGGATGAGAGATTCGCGCCGCCAGAGATTATGCTTGAGATGGTGGCGGATCCGACCCGCATCGCACATGCCGGAGGCAGATATTATGACCTTCGGCTCGGAATTCATGTTTATGGCCTTGGACTCATCCGCCGAGACCGAGACCTCAAGCCCATCGAACACAAGCGGGTTTATGCCCCGACCCAGAAGCGCGCGTGCTTCATCATCGAGGAAAGAGGTGTCGCACTGCAAAAATACGCTGGTCGCCTCAATCGCGAGCGGGCTGTCGACATAGACCTTGAATCCGTCGTGACCCTTGACAAGACCCTTCTCCTTAATCTCGCGGATGAAATATAACATCTCCTGCGTTCTGCCGACGGCGAAGGCGGGAATCACGAGGTTGCCGCCGCGGTCGAGCGTACGCTGAATCATCGACGCGAGGGAAGAAATATAGTCAGGGCGCTCCTGCCCGTGAGTTCTGTCACCATAGGTGGACTCGACAATCACATAGTCAGCCTCAGCCACCTTTGAGGGATCGCGCAGAATCGGCTGGTTCGTGTTTCCGATATCGCCGGAGAACACAAGCTTTTTTGTTACGCCGGACTCTGTGAGCCAGACCTCAATGCAGGCGGAGCCGAGCAGATGACCGATGTCCGTAAAGCGGATGGCGATACCCTCGGCAGCCTGAACACTCTGTCCGTAATTGCAGGGGCGCAGGTTTTGGACAAGGCCCTCAACGTCGCCAATGTCATATATCGGCTCGACCTCGCCGCCGCCGGCGCGCTTGGACTTGCGGGTTTTGTACTCGGCTTCGCTCATTTGAATGTGGGCGGAGTCGCGCAGCATGATATTCACAAGATTGCAGCTGGCGGCAGTTGAGTAGACGGGGCCGGAAAAACCATTTTTATAAAGCAGCGGCAGATTGCCTGAGTGGTCAATGTGTGCGTGTGTCAGCAGCACAAAATCCACGTCAGCGGGGCTGACAGGCAGCTGCTGGTTTTCGAACATGTCCCGTCCCTGCTCCATGCCGCAGTCCACGATGAATTTGGTCTTGCCGGTTTCAACGAGGGTGCAGCTTCCGGTGACTTCGTGGGTCGCGCCCAGGAAGGTGATTTTCATAGCGCATCTCCTATTCACTTTATTCTCCGAGCTTTAAAACGGCAAGGAAGGCATCAGTCGGGATCTGGACAGATCCGAGATTGCGCATCTTCTTCTTACCCTCTTTCTGCTTTTCAAGCAGCTTCTTCTTGCGGGTGATATCGCCGCCATAGCACTTGGCGAGCACGTCCTTGCGCATGGCCTTGACAGTCTCGCGCGCTATGACCTTGCCGCCGATCGCCGCCTGAACAGGGATCTCGAACAGGTGACGCGGGATGTTCTCCTTGAGCTTTTCACACAGGCGTCTCGCCCTGGGATATGCCATTTCTCTGTGCGCGATGAAGGACAGCGCGTCAACGGGGTCGCCGTTTAAGCGCATATCTACCTTGACGAGATCGGAGGGTTTATACTCCGAAAATTCGTAGTCCAGCGAGGCGTAGCCCTTTGTTCTGGCCTTTAGTGTGTCAAAAAAGTCGTAGATTATTTCGTTGAGCGGCATGACATAATGCAGCTCCACGAGTCGCGTGTCCAGATATTTCATGTCCCTATACTCGCCGCGCCTGTCCTGACAGAGCGGCATGATGTTGCCGACAAATTCCTGAGGCGTGATGATGGTGACGTTCACATACGGCTCCTTCGCCTCGAGAATGATGGCGGGATCGGGATAGTTGTGGGGATTGTCGACCTTGACAAGCTCGCCGTCGGTTTTGGTGACTTCATAGATGACCGAGGGCAGGGTGGTCACGAGATCCAGATCAAACTCGCGCTCCAGACGCTCCTGAATGACCTCCATATGCAGCATTCCGAGAAAGCCGCAGCGGAAGCCGAAGCCGAGCGCGACAGAGCTCTCCGGCTCGAAGGCGAGGGAGGCGTCGTTTAGCTTGAGCTTATCCAGCGCATCGCGCAGATCGGGATATTTTGAGCCGTCCTCAGTATACACGCCGCAGTAGACCATGGGTCTGGCGGGCGCATAGCCGGGCAGAGCCTCGGCGGCAGGCCGCGCGGCGCTCGTAACGGTGTCGCCGACTTGTGTGTCTGCAACGTTTTTGATGCTGGCGGTCAGATATCCGACCTCGCCTGCGTAAAGTGCGTCGCAAGGCTCGAGCGATGTGGGGCGCAGATGCCCGACCTCGAGAACCTTGTGAGTCGCACCGGTGGACATGAGCTTTATCTCCATGTCCTTTTTAAGAGTTCCCTCCATGATGCGCATGAGGACGATGACACCGCGATAGGTGTCGTACTGACTGTCAAAGATGAGCGCCTTGAGCGGCGCGTCAGGATCACCGCTGGGTGCAGGCACGCCCTTCACGATGACCTCGAGCACGGCGGGCATGTTTATGCCGCTCTTTGCAGAGACCTCCGGCGCATCCATTGCCGGAATGCCGATGATATCCTCAATTTCGGACTTCGTCCGCGCGGGATCCGCGGCAGGCAGGTCAATTTTGTTGATGACCGGCAAAATCTCAAGATCGTGGTTCAGCGCCAGATAGGTGTTGGCGAGTGTCTGAGCCTCGACACCCTGAGAGGCATCGACGACAAGCAGAGCCCCCTCGCAGGCGGCAAGCGAACGGGAGACCTCGTAGTTAAAGTCCACGTGTCCCGGAGTGTCGATGAGGTTTAGGGTATATTCTTCGCCGTCCTCGGCAGTGTAGCTGAGACAGACGGCTCTGGCCTTGATGGTTATTCCACGCTCACGCTCCAGATCCATGTTGTCAAGAATCTGGCTCTCCATATCTCTATCCTCCACGGCCCCGCAAAGCTGGATGAGCCTGTCGGAGATGGTGCTTTTTCCGTGGTCGATATGTGCAATTATTGAAAAATTTCTAATATGATCCTGCTTCATGTTCCATTGCCCTCCGCAATATGTTCGGCCCTGTCGGCCATAGCGCGCAGCTCCTGCGCAAATGCTATAATGAGAGCTGAAGTGTCCGGTCCACCGTGCTCGTCCGTGCGTCCGAGCAGATAGTCCGCCGTGACGCCATAATAGTCACAAGCCCTGATGACAAAGCCCAATCCGGGCTCACGCGCACCGTTCTCGTAGTGCGACAGCAGTGCCTGACTTATATTCAGATCGCCTGCGGCTTTGCGCTGGCTGAGTCCCCTTGCGCGACGCAGCTGGCTTAAGACTCCGCTGAAAGAGCGTCCCATTTGCTCTACCTCCTAATATGATTACCCTGAGTATTATACCTTTTATACGACGATTTGTAAATACTATTGCAAAGCTTGGGTGCGGGTGTTAGAATTATATATTGTAAAAGTATGGCGTCACATGACGGAAGGAGCTTCATAATGTTTGAAAATCTAGTAGAAATACTGAAAAATAATCCTCGTAAGATAGTTTTTCCTGAGGGCACGGATGTCCGCATACTCGAGGCCGCATCCAGGCTGAAGGCCGATGGCTACCTGACCCCTGTGCTGGTCGGCAAAGCCGAAGACGTCAATGCCGTTGCCGCAAAAGGCGGTTTTGACATTGGCGGCATCGAAGTTATCGATCCGGAGAACTACGATGAATTTGATGAGATGGTCTCCAAGATGGTCGAGCTGCGCCGCGGCAAAATGAGTGCCGAGGACTGCGCCGCCGCACTCAAAAAGGGCAACTACTTCGGAACTATGCTTGTGAAAATGGGCAAGGTCGACGCACTTCTGGGTGGCGCCACATACTCCACGGCAGACACCATCCGCCCTGCTCTGCAGCTTATAAAGACCAGGCCGGGCGCGCATCTGGTATCCTCCTGCTTTATCATGGTTCGCGGCGATGAGATGCTGGCAATGGGCGACTGCGCGATAAACATTGACTACACGGACGATGTTGACAAACAGGGCAATGTGACCTTTACCGCGGCTGAGAAGCTGGCCGAGTCCGGCGTTGAGACTGCCAGAACCGCAAAGATATTCGGCATCGAGCCCAAGGTCGCCTTTCTGAGCTATTCCACTAAGGGCAGCGGCAAGGGCGCCGCGGTTGATCTGGTCCGCGATGCCTGCGCAAAGGCAAAACAGCTCGCCCCTGAGTTTGATATAGACGGAGAGATGCAGTTTGACGCTGCTGTTTCGCCCACAGTCGGACAGCTCAAGTTCCCCGGTTCAAAGGTCGCGGGCTATGCCAACACCTTCATCTTCCCTGAAATTCAGTCCGGCAATATCGGCTACAAAATCGCCCAGCGCCTTGGCGGCTTTGAGGCCTACGGCCCCGTGCTGCAGGGCCTGAACGCCCCGATTAATGACCTGTCCCGCGGCTGCAACGCCGAGGAGGTCTATCAGATGGCAATTATCACCGCCGCACTGAAATAAGATACACTTAGATAATAATATTCTGGTACTGCCGTCTGCAATTGCAGACGGCAGTACCTTTATTTTACCCTGACAGCCGACACTGTGCGGGTGTAGAATACATTTAACTATTAAGTTAAATGTTAAATGTGAGGAGTGGGGAGCTTGAGCTTGCAAAAAAACCATGAAGGCGCTGTCAGACCCGACACGCCGCGAGATACTGCAGCTACTTAAGACGGGAAAGATGTCCGCAGGTGATATTGCGGAGCGTTTTGACATTTCGGCCGCCGCGATATCGAGGCATCTGTCGGTTTTAAAGGACGCCGAGCTGCTGCGTGACTGCCGCGACGGCAAGTTTATTTTCTATGAGATCGACACGAGTGTTTTGCAGGATGTCTATTCGTGGATGAGCGGGCTGGCCGCGGCAAAAGCTGACGAGCCCGGCCTTGAGCCGCGCAATAGTGAGGTGTGAACTATGAAAACGAGGCTTAGCGAGCGCGATTTGCTCATCTGCGAAATTATAATATGTGCTCTGCCTTTTTTCTATTATGCGATGATTTTCACTCATCTTCCGGCAGAAGTGCCGATACACTTTGACGTTAATGGACTTGCAGACAGGTTTGTATCCAAGCTGTCCTTTGATGTTTTTCTGCTGTGCGCACTGGGGTATCTGGGCATTCTTGTCGGTGCGGGGCTCAAGAAGATTGTCGTCGGCTTGAGCCGGCATGAAGCGCAGGACAATGTTGAAGTATCTAAAAAAATTATCACTTATACCCAGGCGGGCATGGCAGTTTTCTTCACTATTATGGCGATGTATTTTTTGTCTGTGCTGCAAAAAAGTCTTCTGCCAGATGCGGCGCATATTATTCGGGCAGGCTTCCTGGTCATCTCGATTGTGCTCATGGCGTGCGGTAATCTGTTGCCAAAGCTGCGTAAAAACAAGCTTGCGGGCGTCAGAACCAGCTATTCACTGTCTGGGGATGACGAGTGGATGCGTGCACAGCGCTTCGGCGGGAGAGTGCTTTTGCTCGGCGGAACTGCGATGCTGCTTGTATCACTGCTGAGCTATTTTTCAAACCGCCTTGCGGTCATCATAGATGCGGTATTGCTGGCAGCGATATGTTTGGCGATATCGGTGTACGGCTTTATAAAACGCAGCTCAAAGCGGAGCAAATGAAGTTGTGTATCAGCTAGCTGTTCGACCTTTTTTTCTTGTGCAATAGCGTATACTTCCATTCCGGCACCAGTAAAATAAACTGAGGCTGTCATGCACAAGGGAGGGGTTTGCAATATATAATGTTGTAGCGAACAGTGACAAGGAGCTGATAGAGGCCTTGAGTACATACGGAAGGTTTTATTTTCGTCCCCAGGCGGGCGAACAAATTACAACAGATGTGACCCCCGAGCAGGAGCAGCATGCCGCAATCTGTGGTCGGGTGCTGTCTCCGAGTGGTGCGCCGGTGGAGAATGCAGTGGTGCTTCTTTTCCTCCCGGGTGAGAATGACTCACTGACGCTTGTCTCCAGATTTGTGACAGACGAGGATGGACATTTTATTTTTGGACCGCTCGAGGGCGGGACACTCTATCTGATAAAGGTTTTTCGCGACGATGTGAAGCTGCGCGAGCTTGAAATCAGAACAGAGTGAGCAACAGAAGCGGGAGGTTTTTGCCTCCCGCTTTTTTAATGCAGAGAATTCATAATTTTCGCCTTGACCGCACATGTTATAATACATATAATATATAGGTTAAAGCATAATCAAAGTCACTTTTTGGAGGTGACCCTCATAGACAAACAAAAATATTTGGCGGAGCTCACAAAGCTCCTGTCCGGCATGGCCCCGGCTGACCGCGACGCGGTTCTGGCGGGGATTAGTGCACGTTTTGACAAGGAGCTGAGCGACGGTGAAGTCATCAGAAGCCTTGGCAGCCCCACGTTTGCGGCGGTGTCCGTTTTGCGTAACTACGTCCCGCCCGAGGAGAGGGAGGAGCAGGAAGAGCCTGCGCCTGATGTAATGCCCGAGCCGGCGGTTGAGGTTGAGCCGGAGCCTGTTTCCGAAACCGGGTCGGAGAACGCAGCCCCCGAACAGCAGGCGGCAACAGACGGACTTATTGAGCCCGAGCCAATGCCCCAGACGCTTGATGAAGCCGTGCCGGAGGCCGTCTCTGAGCCTGAGACTGCCCCGGAGCCTGAGCTTACTTCCCAAGTTGATGCTGAGACAATAACAGAGCCTGAAAATGCAGCCCCTGAACAGCAGGCGGCGGTCGATGGGCTTATTGAACCCGAGCCGATGCCGGAGACGCTGGATGAAGCGGCGCAGGAGGATACTCCCGAGACGGAGGCCGAAGCTGAGAAAACCGAGGTGTTGGAGGGGCTTGATTTCCCCGACATTGAGGCACTGCTGGAGGTTGAGGCCGAGGCCGAGGGTGAGAGCGAGGCTGAGCCGCTGTCCGAGTCCATGCCGGAGCCCGAAGCCATACCCGAGTGGCTGGGCGAGCCGTTGTTGGAAGAGGACAAGCCGGCAGAGACGAAGTCAGAGCGGCGCGAGGGGGCGAAGATCAGGGTCGGACGGCTGATTTTATATATTCTCGGCGCAGTTGTCGTCGGGATACCCGCTACCCTGTTCCTGGTCATCATAACACTGGCTTTGCTTTGCCTGGGAGTCGGACTGGCATTCTCGGGTGTCTTTGTGATATCGTTTTGCTTCCTGGGGATGACCGTTGTGTCGGATATCCTGCTTTGCGCGGGAGCCGGAATGGTTATGATCGGCCTTGCGCTGCCGGTTTTGTATTTTGCGCTGCTATTTTTCATGCGCTGCGTCATAGGTTTTGTAAATCTTGTGATCCGCGAGGGCAGCAACTGGTGCTATGAGCCCAAGGAGGTGGACGGCTGATGAAAAAAGCATGGTCTGTTATCTGGTCACTTATGCTGCTGCTGCTTGGCCTGGGCGGTGTGGTGTTCGGACTTGCGCTGCTGATGGACGCGGATCTTGTCCGCACAGCTGACGCGGTTTTTTCCGGCTACGACATGGTGTCAATCATCGATGCCGGACAGAAGGTAATTCAGAGCGTAACATCGCTGTTTTAGCATAAGAATACAGCCGCTGCCGCTTGTCGGCGGCGGCTTCAATTCATACAGGAGGATTACATAGTATGAAAATGAAGGTTGTAAAAAAACACAACAACAGTGGAAACTGCTTTATTTGCGGAATCAATAACGAAAGCGGGCTGAAAACCAAGTTTTATGAGCTGGAGGACGGAAGCGTTGCGGGACTTGTCACGGCGCAGTCCATACACCAGAGCTATCCCGAGCGCGTACATGGCGGAGTCATAACCGCCCTGCTTGACGAGACGATGGGGCGCGCTATAAACGTGCCCGAGCCGGATACCTGGGCTGTAACCGGGGATATAAATATCCGCTTTAAAAAGCCCGTGCCCTACGATGAGCCGCTGATCGTGACCGGCAGACTTACACGCAACACCCGACTCATTTTCGAGGGTGAGGGCAGCGTGATACTCTCCGACGGCACGGTTGCGGCGACGGGCAAGGCCCGATATATGAAGCAGAAGCTCGACGCCATTGCGGACTTTGAGGCCAATGGCGATTTGTGGGACTGTTTCCCGGAGGCGGATGACCCGACGGAGATTGAAATTCCGGACGCGGAATAATAAAGAAGGAGCTGCTGTTTTAAAACAGCAGCTCCTTCTTTATTGTGAGTTATGCCGCAGCGGGAAGCTCTCTCTTGTTAGAGAAATACTGATATGCTGCCATGAGACCCACGAGCGTGAAGCCGATGAGATCCGTTGTAAGCCCGGGAATCATCAGCGTAAGGCCGCCGATCATGAATACAACGCGACCGGGCCACGAGACGCGCTTGAACAAAAATCCGTTCATCGCGGTGGCAACACCGAAGATACCCATAATGGCGGTGATGCAGATGGAGATGACCTCAGGCGTAGTTGTGTTAATAAACAGCATGGAGGGGTCGAGTGCGAAGATGTACGGCACAACGAAGGCCGCAATTGCAAGC
>CAZHUG010000044.1:0-17224 GCA_964535405.1 uncultured Oscillospiraceae bacterium
ACATTTGCGGCTTTGGCATTTTCCTCGATCTTCTGGCCGTGCTCGTCGGTTCCGGTGAGGAACATGACGTCATAGCCGCACATCCGCTTATACCTTGCTATTGTGTCCGTCGCGACAGTGCAATAGGTGTGGCCTATGTGCAGCTTGTCTGATGGATAGTAAATTGGGGTTGTTATATAGAACGTGCCTTTTTCGCTCATTATTCCCTCTCCTTAAACTCTTCTATCTGTATATCTACAGCCCTAGCCCTCCACAGGCTGATCGGGGTCAATTTCACCCACATCCGGCAGCTGATCCGACGGCAGCGGCTCAGGCTCCATTGTCTCCGGCGGCAGGGTCGGCTCCGGTGTCGGCGACGGGGTCGGTGTCGGGAACACGATGTTCTCCTCGTGATAGTGATACTCACTATAGGCCTCAAGTTCCTTGGAAAGCAGGTTTCCGTCCTTATCGTACACCCAGCGATAGCTCGCGGCCTTATATCCGGTTGCAGTCTCCGGATAGTCCTTGTTGCTATACACAGACCATGTCGCATAGCTCATCTCAACATAGCTGCCGTCCACATCCGTACCTTTTATGGAGATGGTCACGGTGTTGGTTTTGTCATCCACCTTTGCAAAAATGCGGATGGGCAGGTCGCGGTTATTTTTGAACTTGAACTCAGGCCCGCCCCAGCTCACAGTCGCATCCAGACCGGGCGGCAAATAGCCCACGCCGAAATAGTGGCAAACTCTGTTTGTTATCTGTAGATTTGACAGCAGCGCGGAGTAATACAGCGTCGAGGAAACCTGGCAGATTCCTCCGCCGACCTCCTGAACCACCTGTCCGCCGGAATATGCTCCCGCCGGCTTATAGCCCTTCGCCTCTGTGCGCTCACCCACAACGTCGTTATACGAAAAGGTCTCGCCCGGTTTGAGCTCCAGACCGTCAATCGCGGCGCAGGCAAGCTTCACGTTCGTTATGCGGTTTTGCGAGCTGCCCGAAAGCGAGGTGCGGTTCGAGCCAAGCTCATCTCTGAAAAGCATCGCCTGCAAGTCCTCCGTGCTAAGCTCAGGCTCGGTTCTCACGATCGCAATTTCAATGCTGTCGCCGTATTCGGCGGCGCTCCAGAGAGCCTCTGCCTCTTTTTTGTCGAAGTCAAGGCCTATGACCGCTTCAACAATCTCGCCGGCGTCCTTGTCGTAGTACGCATCCTCCGCCTCGCAATAAACAGAGTCGTAAAGCTCATCAATGTCGAGCTCCACAGCCTCGCCCACGTCCACCTTGAAGTCATGCTCACCGTAGTCGCGAGTCTCAAGTGCGCTTGCAATCTCAGCAATAAGCTTCTCGGAGTCAATGCTAACAGCCGTGGCGCCCTTGATTATAATTATATACTCCTCGCCGATATCAACGCCGTAGGTCATCAGCTCCGCCGTGACCTTCGTCACAGAGTCGTTGACCCGCTCGCGGATAATGTCTCTGTCGGCCGGAGCGCTCATGTCGAGCTCCGCGCCGGAGATCAGGCACTTGATATAGCTTATAAAATTTTTAAATATATTGCCGCCGTGGCAATAGTCATAGGCAATCATCGCACCGTCTGCTGAGGAATACAGCGTCCCGGCCTCCTCGGCTGAAACGGTGACCTTATGCTCGAGCGGCAAGAGGAAGGTAACCTCGGCGTCATCCACATTGTCCCAACCTGCATCCTTGAGCTTTTGAGCCGCCTCCATGCGAGTCAGTCCGCCCAGCTCAATGGCATTAAGCGTGACGCCCGGGAAAATTGTGTCAGTTCCCGATACGTAAACGCCCAGGCCGGCAAACACCGCAAGAACAACTGCAAGCACAACAGCGGCGATAATAAGGCCGCGCTTGGAAGATTTTTTCTGTCCGTCTGCCTTTGAGGGAGCGGTCTCCTTCTTTGAGCTCGCTGTATTTTTTGAAGCTGCATTCTTTTGCGCAGCACTTTTGGCCTTTCGGGCCTTTTCTTCACTAATCGCCTCAAAGGACGCGGTATTATTTAAATCCGGTCTTTTTTTGGAGTTTCCGAATATCTTCATCTTGTTTCCCTCCTGTTCCTACTTCTTTTCTTGAGAGTACATGTCACGGAACAGTTCCTCATCGCCGGGCGGAAGCTCTGTCTTATCCTCGGCATCGAATGCGTCACGCATCCAGGGGTTCACAGCGACCCTACTGCCTGCCTGCGCCTCTAAGAGCGCGGCGATGAGCAGATTCGACAACAAAAAACCGGAGCCGGTGAAGCGCCACGAGCCGTCAACATTGATAGCCCAGCCCTTCGCCTTAAATTCCTCAAGCGTCTTTTCTATTGGCGTGAAATCCGAGCGGTACAGGCTTCTGTACTCATCTTTAGAAATACCTCTGGTTGTTCTCATACCCAGCATGATATATTCTGTGGCTCTTTCCGATGGATTTATACGCTCTAATTCATCTAATATGTTTTCTTTGTCCCCCAAAACGCCGACAATGTACTTGTCAACATCCTTTATATAGGAGAATCGTGAGCTTCCTATGCAGGAATGCGCACCGGCACCCAGACCCATGTATTCACCCAACTGCCAGTAACGCAGATTGTGCCGGGACTCATAGCCCTTTATGGCGAAGTTTGAAATTTCATACTGGGCATAGCCGTAATGCTCCAGCAGATCAACCGCGTAGAGGTACATATCCGCCTGCTCATCGTCTGTGGGCATAACCTGCGAGCCCTTGTATTGATACATGGGCGTGCCCTCCTCAAGCATGAGGCCATAGACTGAAATATGCTCCGGCTTGAGCTCTATCACGCGCATGAGTGTATCAGCCCAGTCCGCCTTTGTCTGGCTCGGCAGACCGTAGATAAGATCCATGCTGATATTGTCAAAGCCCGCGCCGCGCGCCGCCTCCATCGCCATCTCGACCTGTCTCCAGTTATGGCGGCGGCCGATCATCTTTAGAAGGTCGTTGTTTGCGGACTGCACGCCCAGCGAGATGCGGTTGAAGCCGCCCCTGCGCAGCTTCGCGAGATCCTTTGGCTTTGCGCTGTCCGGGTTCGCCTCAAGCGTAACCTCAGCGTCCTTCAAGACCCTGCCGCTGAGCTTCAATTCGCTCCAAAGCTCGAGGAGCCTGTTTGCGCCATAGTAGCTCGGCGTGCCGCCGCCAAAATACACCGTGTCAATGTAGTATGGCGCCATTGCAGGATAAGATTCGCGAATATGCTCCACAAGTGCGTCCTGATACTTGGGCATCAGCCTGTCGCAGCCGGTTAGAGAGTAAAAATCGCAGTAACCGCACTTCGAGGCGCAAAACGGTATGTGAATGTAAATGCCCAGTGTTTTATCCATTATAATCTCCGTTAAAAGAGTGAGCAGACAGCCTCAGAATACGCGGCGGGATCGTCCAGCTCCTCCCCCGCTATCAGCAGAGCCTGGCTGTGGAGTATCTCCACAAGCTTCTTTGCCCGCTCGGGGTCTGTATCTATGATCTGCTCCAGCGCCTTATAGGCGTGGTTGTCGGCATTGAGCTCCAGCACGCGCGTGGCGCGGGGCGGCTCCATGCCCGTGGGCGGCATTTTGCGGAAGTAGCGCTCCATCTCCAGTGTGATGTTGCCCTCGGTAGTCAGGCATACGGGAGCGGAAACAAGCTTGCGGGACAGGCGCACGATTGACACGCGCTCATCCAGGGTTTCCTTAACAAAATCCAGAACCGTCTTGGCCTCGGCCTCGCGCTGTTCCATGCTGGCCTTGTCCTCCTCGGTTTCAAGGCCTAGGTCGCCCGTTACGATGTTGCAGAACTTCTTATCCGCAAACTGACCGATCTGCTCGACGATGAACTCGTCAACCTCCTCGGTCATGCAAAGAATCTCAAAGCCCTTTGAGCGCACCAGCTCTGCCTGAGGCAGGCGGAGAATCTTGCTGACGCTCTCGCCGATGCCGAAGTAGATAAGCTCCTGAGCGACGGGCATTCTGTCAGTGTATTCCTTCAAGGTTGCGGTCTTGTCAGCCTCGGTCTTGTAGAGCAAAAGCTCAGTCAGGGAGTCGAGGTTCTGCGCGTAGTTTGCAACCGCGCCATAGCGGAGCTGACGACCGTAGTTCTTATAGAACTCCTCATACTTCGGTCTGTCATTTTCGAGCATTTTCTTCAGCTCGTTTTTAATGCGCTTATTGAGATTCTGAGCGATTATCTTGAGCTGGCGGTCATGCTGGAGCATCTCACGCGAGATATTCAGAGACAGATCGGGAGAGTCAACGATGCCGCGCACGAAATAGAAGCTCTCGCTCAAAAGATCCTGGCACTTTTCCATTATCATGACACCCGAGCTATACAGTTGCAGACCCGGCTCGAAATCCGAGCTCGTGAAATCAAGCAGCTGTCTGCCGGGAATGAACAGCAGGGCCTTGTAGGAGACCTGCCCCTCGGCATTCACGCGGATGACCGCGGCGGGATCGGTGCTGTCGTGGAATTTCTCCTTGTAGAACTCCATGCAGTCCTCGTCAGACACCTCGCTCCTGGAGCGCTGCCAGATGGGGATCATGCTGTTGACGGTCTCACGCTCGACCTTGGTTCCGGTCTCAATCTTGGGATTGCCCTCTTCGTCCAGCTCGCCGGTTTCCTTGTAATCCGGCACGGTGATGTCCATCTGGATCGGCCAGCGGATGTAGTTGGAGTACTTCTTTATAAGCTGCATCAGCTTCCAGAGCTGTAAATAATCCGAATATTTCTCGTTCTCGTCATCAGGCTTTATGTGCATGATGATATCCGTGCCGACTGAAGGCTTCGACCAGCTGCTGATGGCGTAGCCGTCTGCACCCTCCGACTCCCATTTCCAGGCCTCGGCAGAGCCGTATGCCCGGGAAATAACCGTCACCTTGTCGGCAACCATAAACGCGGAGTAGAAACCGACGCCGAACTGACCGATGATATCGATCGCCGTGCCCTCCTGCGTGGTACCGTCCAGTCCGCTCTTGAAAGCCATTGAGCCGCTCTTGGCGATGACACCCAGATTCTGCTCCATCTCATCCTGATTCATTCCAATGCCGTTGTCGGAAACGGTTATGGTGCGCTCCTCCTCGTCCATGGAGACAAGAATCCGGAAATCTTCACGGTTCATGCCAACCTTGTCATCCGTGAGCGACAGATAGCACAGCTTGTCGATCGCGTCAGACGCGTTGGAGATTATCTCACGCAGAAATATCTCCTTATGGGTGTAGATCGAGTTGATCATCAGGTCCAGCAGACGTTTTGATTCTGCCTTGAATTCTTTTTTGGACATTTATCTGATTCCTCCTGAAGAATAATATACAAAATTCAGCGGTCTAATTATTATAGCACAATTACGACACATTTCAATACAAAGTCTATTGTCTAAACAGATTTTAGGATATATAATCAATAAGTATGCTTTGAATAAAATTTCCGTTTGGAGGACTAAGATATGCCCACGAGCTGGAAACTCTCACCGAATGAATTGCACAAGACCTATGTCGCGAACACTGAAGCCTTTTATCATGTCGCCGGTCGCGGCGTCACCGATCAGCTGGACGAGTATATTGTAAAATGCGCTCTCCGTCTCTGGTCGAAGGCGAGCGCTGTGACTCAGTCACATGTTGACGCGATAAACATGCTCTATTCCAAGTCAAGAAAACCCGGAACCTGGCTGCTCTGGGACCTGACCACCGCCGTCTGCAAGGCAGGCGACGCACTGCCGCCAATGTTCTTCTGGAACCTTGCCGATCGCGACAAGCGCGAGGGTAAGGACTCCTCACGAGTCTTCGTCCGCATGGTCACGAACATCCTGCTCTACCTTGCCGCGGTTGACGACGATGTCACCTTTGCCGAGGCGCAGTATATCACCGAATGCTCGGACAGGCTCACGGCAGTCTGTGACTCCGCCGGAGTCAAGCCCTCAAAGCCCGCGCTAAACCCCAGCGATTTTGTCACCAGCGGCGAGCCGTCATTCATTGAAAAGCACGCCGGAGAAATCGCGACCGAGGGCGGCAGTGCCGCAAAGTCCCAGGTTCAGGCCGGGGAAGTCGACGAACGAGCGCCCTCTGTCGATGAGCTTTTGGCTGAGCTTGAGTCGCTGATCGGACTCGACAGCGTGAAAAAAGACGTCAAGAGCCTCATTAACCTCATAAAGGTGCGCAAGCTGCGCGAGGAAAACGGCCTGCCTGTCGCCGCGATGAGCCTGCACATGGTGTTCATGGGCAATCCCGGCACGGGCAAAACCACCGTGGCGAGACTGCTCGGCAAGCTCTATGCCGCGATAGGCGTTCTCAAAAAGGGTCAGCTTATCGAGGTTGACCGCTCCGGCCTTGTCGCCGGCTACGTCGGTCAGACCGCACTCAAAACTCAGGAGGTCATCAAATCTGCCATGGGCGGCGTGCTGTTTATCGACGAGGCGTATTCCCTTTCCTCCGGCGGTGAAAACGACTTCGGCCGCGAGGCGATCGAGACACTGCTCAAGGCGATGGAGGACAACCGCGACGAGCTTGTCGTCGTAGTCGCAGGCTATGACGAGCCTATGGAGGGCTTTCTCAGCTCGAACCCGGGTCTGGAGTCGCGCTTCAACAAATATTTCAACTTCCCCGATTACGACGGCGAGCAGCTCTTCGCAATGTTCCAGATTCGCTGCAAACAGAACGGCTACAAGCTCTCGCCGGAGTCCGAGGAGAAGGCGGTTGAGCTTTTTAACACAATTTATGCCGACCGTGACGACAATTTCGGCAACGGACGCACCGTCCGCAACCTTTTCGAACACATGGTCATGCGCCAGTCCAACCGCGTTGCGACCATGGAAACGCCCACCAAGGATGATCTGATGACATTTATGCCCGAGGATTTTTTACAGGAGGACAATTGATGAATTACGAGACAATCAGAAACTGCGAGTTATTTGTGCTGGATATGGACGGAACTCTCTATCTCGGAGACGAGGTAATTACCGGCGCGGTGGATTTTATCCACACACTCGAGAGAACGGGACGCAAATATATCTACCTCACAAACAACTCATCCCGCGCCGGTGTGGATTATGTAAACCGGCTTCGCGGACTCGGCTTCCCCTGCGAGACGGAGAACATCTTCACCTCCGGCATGGCAACCGGCAGCTATCTGGCTGATAATTTCGCCGGAAAACCGGTCTACCCCGTCGGCACACCCGCCTTTGAGCGCGAGCTGGCAAGCTACGGCGTGAACCTCACAGACAAGGACGATGCCGAGGTCGTCTGTGTGGGTTTTGACACCACGCTCACCTATGAAAAGCTCGACAGGGCCGTGCATTTTCTGCGCCGTGGAGCAAGCTTCATCGCGGCAAACCCCGACTGGGTCTGCCCCATGCCCGCCGACGAGGTTCTGCCCGATTGCGGCAGCATCTGCGCACTTCTGACAGCCTCCACCGGTGTGGAGCCCTTCTACATAGGCAAGCCGAACCGGAATATGGTTGACATAATATCTGCTATGACCTCTGTGCCCAACGAGCAAATCTGCTGTGTGGGCGACAGGCTGTACACGGACATCGCCGTGGCTGTGAACGCCGGGGCGGTCTCGATCCTGGTCATGAGCGGCGAAACCACGCAGGAGATGCTCGAGGAAAGCCAGACGAAGCCGGACTTTGTTTTGCGCGACGTTGCCGAGCTTGCACAGCTGCTCGACTAGCATATAAACGGGCGTCTTTTGTCGCTGTACGACGAGGGCTGCGCCAAGCTCCATAAGCCTAAATATCTTTCTGAGCCGGGCGGCGAGAGCTGTTCGGCTCACATTTTGTGCTTTTTTGTAATTTTTATGTCTCTTTTGTAACTAATTGTATCTAATATTTTCCTTGTAATTACGACATATTTAGGATACCTTATTATTATAAGATTATATTATGTAATCCAATCTAGTTATGGAGGTGGAGAAGATGAAAAAGAGTCCATTTGTTTTGCTTGCGCTTGTTCTTGCATCAGTTCTATGCTTTACAGTTATCTTCCCCACAGCAGCCTCCGGCAGTGACCGGGGCCCCGACGCCATTGTGGGTGCTCGTATGAGCATGACAAAGCACAATGCCGACAGCTTCGATGTTCTTGCCTCGGCGCATAAGGGCGGTTCAATATCCCCCAACGTCTCCGACAGCCCCTACGGTGAGATCGTACACTTTACGATTGCTCCGGACTCGGGCTACGAGACAGCGTCTATAGCTGTCATCAGCGCCAGCGGCGACGTCCTTGAGGTCACGGTAAGTGAAGGGCGATACAGCTTTGTAATGCCGGCCGAGTCTGCTGTCATTGATGTGAGCTTTCAGTTCATAAGAAATTAACAAGAAACTAAAAATACCGCCGAAGCGCTGCTTCGGCGGTATTTCATTTTGTTATTCTATTCCTCTACATCCTTGAAGCCGTCTTCATCCCTGCCGTCGTCTTCAATGAGCTTTTTCAGGTTCTCGAGCCGCGCGGAGAGCAGCTCCGGAGCCTCGTCAAAGCGCTCGATCATCTCTGCGAGCATATGCTTTGAGCCCATGAGCATGGTGTAGGTCGCACTGCTGGCTTTTGCCCTTGCTGAAAGTGCCTCCATGTTCAGCCGGACAAGCTCCTGCTCCGCGACCAGGCTCTCATACATGTCCTCGAACTTGCCCAGAGCTGCCAGCAGATCCCCGGTGCTCGTTTCCTCTGCGGCAAATACGCCGTCGGATGTTTTCGTTGTCAGTCTTTCCATTTTTAAATACTTCCTCTAATTAATCGTCCGTGTCAAAGGCTTCCAGCTTTGATCCGGCAGGTGTTGGACGGCTGTCGCCGTGTTTTACAAGCATCATTGTGACAAAGGCCAGCAGCACAAAGCAGCAGCCGTACGGGAAGAGCGTGGTCATGCCGAGCTTATCCATAAACCAGCCGGAGAGCACCGGGGTTACGGTCTGGGCGGCCATGCTGGCTGTGTAGTAAAAGCCCGTGTATTTGCCGACGTCGCCGCCGCGGGACAGCTCAACCACCATGGGGTAGCTGTTGACGTTGATGGTTGCCCAGCCGATGCCGGCGGTGGCAAACAGTATGTTCATGACGAGCGTTGAGCTTCCCGCGCGGATAAAGGACGCGGCGAGGAAGGACGAGCCGAGGATTACTATGCCTGCCATAATCGTCTTCTTGCGGCCTATCTTCGAGGCCACAGCACCGACCGGTATGTACGCCACTATGGCAGCGCCGGTGGCAATAGTCAGGGTCATATTGTAATCCAGGTTTAGAACGCCCGATGCGTAGATAGAATATTTACTTGTAACCGCGTTGTAGCCCAAAAACCAGAGCACGACCGAGCTGAGTATCAGAAGCAGTGAGCGACGCTCCGCTTTTGAGAGCTTTCGATCGCCGGCATTTTCGTCCTGCACGCTCTCCTCTATGCCAAAGCGCAGGCTCTCCTCCTGCATTTCGCGCACGAACTGAGGCTCCCTGACCTTCCAGAGGAAAATTATGAGCGAGCCGAGCATAAGTCCGGAGATAACGGCAAAAAATACCGTATAGCTCATGAGCGCATTTTCGGCCTTGCCTGTTCCGAAAACCATGCCCAGTATGAGGACGATTATGCCTCCCGCCGCACCCATGAGATTTATTATGGCGTTGGCCTTACTGCGCAGCGGCTTTATCGTGACGTCCGGCATCAGCGCCACAGCCGGACTTCGGAAGGTCGCCATGGACAGCAGCACAACAAGCAGGACTATGACAAAAACAATGAGCGGGGTTCTGTTCTCCGCCGTGGCACGCGCGGCGTATGCCTGGCGCGCGGGAACGACATAATCTGTGTAGTCCGGGTTCTTTGTGCCGTCCTCATTGCTAATCCCGATGGAGATAAAGTCCTCACGGGAAAACTCATCGGCGATCACGACCGTCTCACCGTCCGGAGTCAGTGCCGTGAGCTTTGCGTCGTAGAGCGTCTGCTGGGCTGTGGGATTATCTATCGCAACCTCAGACAGTGCCTTAATTTGCAGGTCATCGGCATATGATAGCACAAGCAAAAATACCGAAGCAATAATTGTTCCAAAAATGATAAAGGGTGTGCGGCGACCGCGCTTATTCGTGCATTTGTCACTGAGCGCGCCGAAAAGTGGGAGCATGAAAAGGGCCAGGATATTGTCAAGCCCCATTATGACGCCAGACATCGTCTGGGACATTCCGAACTTATCCGTAAGGATTTTGGGGATGATGGTGTCATAAGCCTGCCAAAATGCACAAATAAGGAAAAAAGCAAAGCCCACGAAAATAGTCCGTTTATTATTCAGCTTCATTCAATCACTCTTTCATCCAATACATTTTTGTATCCTGTCACAAGTTTATACTATCTTGGCGCGCAATTCAACATTAAATTGACTATATGCGCGTCTTGCGTTAAAATATAATAGCACTGGAGGTGACGCCTTGAAAATTAACAGAAGCTTAAAAGCTCATCTTTTCACCGCTGCCGGCGTTCTGAGCATAGCCGGCGCCACAGCGTTTCTGATTGCACCGGGGAAGCTGGATAAGAAAAAACGTGCGGCCTTCACGGGTCGCAACTTCGCCCATCGCGGTCTGCACAAAAGGGATAAGAGCGTGCCCGAAAACTCCATCCCCGCCTTTGAAGCCGCCGCCAGAATCGGCTACGGTGTGGAGCTTGACGTCCACATAACAGGTGATAACCAGCTTGTCGTTTTCCATGACGACGATCTGAAGCGAGCCTGCGGCGTTGAGGGACGCATCGAGGATATGAGCTATGCACAGCTGGGCCAATATCGGCTCTTCGGGACGAAGAATCACATCCCCCTGCTGTCTGAGGTGCTGGCTGTCATAAACAAGCGCAGTCCGATCATTGTCGAGCTCAAGCGCGGCTCAAATAACCGCGAGCTGTGCCGCCTGACCTATGAAATGATGCGAAGCTACGGCGGCAGATACTGCATTGAGAGCTTTGACCCGCGCATCGTCATGTGGTTCCGCATAAACGCACCGGAGGTGCTGCGCGGTCAGCTGTCCACACGCCCGAAGGAGCTGCGCAAGACCACAAGCCGTCTGGGCGCCTTCTTTTTGGGGCATTTGCTCACAAATTTTCTAACCAGGCCGCAGTTTATCGCATATGAGCTCGGTCGCAAACCCCTGACCGTGAGACTCTGCGAGAGGCTCGGCGCCATGCGCGTCGCCTGGACCTCGCTCGAGTGGTGCAACGAGAAGAATAATGATGCTGTTATCTTCCAGTTCTATCGCCCAATGGTGAAATTCAAATAGAAAAATCGCCCTGACTCGAGTCAGGGCGATTTTTATTGTGTCGGGTAAAAACTTATTCCAGTGTCAGGTCGCCTTCCTTAATCCAGCCGATTCTGCGGCAGCCAAGTCCCAGCGCCCAGCAAATGACCGCCGGCAAAACAAAGCAGATCATAGCAAGGCCTATCCAATCCATAGCAGCCGGAGCTATCGCCGCCGCGCCGTTCGCCAGAGCCCTCTCGCTCGGAGCCAGCCAGCCGGTCCAGACACCGATAGGTCCGCACATGCCGCAGGTGCCCATGCCGGAGTTGACCGGTGCGCCATTCATCTGCAGCTTGAATAGACAGGTCGCTATCGGGCCTGTTATGGCACTGGTCACGATGGCGGGAATCCAAATCTTCGGGTTTTTCACGATGTTGCCCATCTGGAGCATGGAGGTGCCCAGACCCTGCGACACGAGACCGCCCCAGCGGTTCTCGCGAAAGCTCATGACCGCAAAGCCGACCATGTTCGCGCAGCAGCCGGCAACCGCCGCGCCGCCGGCAAGTCCGGTCAGTCCCAGTCCCGCGCAGATGGCGGCCGAGGATATGGGAAGCGTCAGCGCAATGCCGACAACGACGGAAACAATGATGCCCATGATGAACGGCTGCTGATCGGTCGCCCACATGATGATGTCTCCAACCCAGTTTGCTGCCACTCCGATGGGCTTTGCAACCAGCATCGCAAGCCCTACGCCCACGAGAATGGTCACGATGGGCGTAACCAGAATGTCAACCTTAGTCTCCTTTGAGACCGCCTTTCCGAACTCAGCCGCCACGCAGGCCGTCACGAGCACCGCGAAGGGGCCTCCCGCTCCGCCCATGGCGTTGGTCGCAAAGCCGACCGTGACGAGCGAGAAGAGCACCATAGCCGGAGCGTGCAGCGCATAGCCTATCGCCACCGCCATCGCGGGGCCGACCATCAGCGACGCACAGCCGCCTATGGTGTAGCTGACCTGACCGTCGCCCCTGCCAAGTGTGAATATAATCTCGTTTAGAAAGCCGACATTGAACTGCTGACCTATCGTATTGAGTATCGTGCCGATCAGAAGAGAGCAAAACAGTCCCTGCGCCATCGCCCCAAGTGCGTCAATACCATAGCGCTTGAGTGATATCTCTATATCCTTGCGCTTCAAAAATGCCTTAAATTTTCCCATACTGACCCCCGTATAAACGTAATCACCACAGGTGTCTTGACACCTGTGGTGATACCATATACCCTGGGCAGTATTTTGTCAATGATTGATTATACCTTGTCAATCTACGCTGTTATACAGAAGGCCTGCCTCATCCAGCCGGCTGCAGGTGCGATCAAATGCCTCGTCATCGGGGCAGAGCAGGTTGTGGATATGGATGCCGCCCGTCAGCGCGGAGAGCGGCGCCGCGCCCTCGGCAACCAAGCGCTCTGTAAACTGGCTGACATCGTAGCGGTTTGCAAGGCGCAGCTCACCGGTGAGTTGACCATACACCGCGTGCTCAATGACCACATCGAGCACTGTGCAGCCGTTATCGACCATGATGTTGAGTTCGAGAGCCATATCATCCAGGTCATGTATGCAGGCGACGGTGCGCAAAACGCCCTCTCCGCGCTCCTGATACATGACATAGCCGCGCGGTGTCGCGGTGATGTCCGTGCCTGAGGCGCGAAGCAGCGCGACATCGCCGACTATAACCTGACGGCTCACGCAAAAGCGCGCGGCAAGGCTCGAGGCCGCGACGGGTGCGTCTGCCGCGGCGAGAGTCTGGGCAATTGCTCTTCTGCGTTCCTCAGCTTCCATTTGCTTTTGTATTCAGCATGTCGAGCTTGAGTGCGAGGAGCTTGTCGGACAGGTCGACATAGTAGTTGTGTGGGTTGTCAAAGCGCAAAACCTCAGGCCAGAGGGTCTTAATCTCTCCCCTGCAGTAGTCCTGAATTTCCTTGAGCGTGGGGCAATTATAAACCAGCTCGCCGCCCTTGAAGATGGGCACAAGCAGCTCGCGCGCGGTGAAATTTGTCATGGTCTTCTGTTTCCAGGTCGCCTCGGGGTCACGGATGACGAGATCCTTCGTGTCGTCCACGATCTCGTCGTGCAGAGCGATATAATCCGCCTCCGCCATGCCGCTGTCCCTGCTGTAAAAGCGATAGACATTCTTAAAGTGGGGGTTTGTGATCTTGCCGATATTCTCGCTGATCTTGATTTTGGGGCTTATCGTGCCGTCCTGCTCCTCAACCGCGGTCAGCTTATACACACCGTCAAACACGGGCGATGTCTTGCTCGTGATGAGGCGCTCTCCCACGCCAAAGGAGTCTATTTGCGCACCCTGACGCAGAAGCGTCTTGATAAGATGCTCATCCAGTGAGTTTGAGCAGGTGATTTTGCAATCTGTCCAGCCCGCCCCATCGAGCATCTTGCGAGCCTGCTGACTGAGATACGCCATGTCGCCGGAGTCCAGGCGTATTGCGCAGTCCGTGATACCCTGCGGCTTCAAAACCTCGTTAAATGCCCGGATTGCGTCGGGAATTCCGGAGCGCAGAGTGTCGTAGGTGTCCACTAGCAGGGTCGCGTTCGTGGGGTACTGCCTGCAATAGGTGAGAAATGCCTCCAGCTGGGTCGGGAACATCTGCACCCAGGCGTGAGCCATCGTGCCCATCGCCGGAACGCCGTAGAGCTGATCGCTGATCGTGCAGGCTGTACCCGCACAACCGCCGATGAAGGCCGCACGCGCGCCGAAAATTGCCGCATCCGCGCCCTGAGCGCGGCGGGAGCCAAACTCCATGATCGCACGCCCGTCAGCCGCGCGGACGATGCGGTTTGCCTTCGTGGCGATGAGACTCTGGTGGTTTATGGTCATGAGCAAAAAGGTCTCTAAAAGCTGAGCCTCGATTGCCGGGGCGCGGACTATCATCATCGGCTCGCGCGGGAACACGGGTGTTCCCTCCGGCACGGCCCAAATATCTCCCGTAAATTTGAAGTCCTTGAGAAATGCGAGAAAGCCCTCGGAGAAAATGCCTCTGCCGCGCAGATAGTCAATGTCCGCCGCGGAAAAATGCAGGTTCTGGATATAGTCTATCGCCTGCTCAAGCCCCGCCGCGATGGCGTATCCGCCGCCGTCCGGCACTGTGCGGTAAAATAAATCAAAATATGTCATCCGCTCACTCATGCCCGACTCAAAGTAGCCATTGCCCATCGTCAGCTCATAGAAATCGCAGAGCATTGTGTAGTTAAGTTCACTGTTCTTTTTCATGTCATCCTCCAATACAAAGCTGTCTTTACACCCTGATTATATCCACTTCATAACACATTTGCAATGACTCGCTCCTGTTAATAAAATAATAATTGAAATCGGTACAAGACTTGGACACAAATATATGTTATCATACATTTAAATAGTGATTTGTACGAAGGAGGTTGTTAGATGAACCAAGGTAAGCCCATTCCGCGCATAAGCAGCAAGCTCCGGCACCAGATACTGGAGGTTCCAAAAGAGGCCAGGGCCGTTTCGGGTATTCTCATAAATGGATACCGGATCAAGACTCTGATTTTCACGACGGACATCGCCATTATCCGAAACTGCAACGCCGACGCTGTGCTTGCAGTATATCCATTTACGCCCCAGCCCACCATCTCCGACGCCATTCTCAGATATTCCTCGATACCTGTTTTCTGCGGCGTGGGCGGCGGCACGACACAGGGCATACGCACAACCCAGCTTGCCTGGGGCGCTGAATCCCAGGGCGCTATGGGCGTCGTCGTAAACGCCCCCATGGGCGATCAGGACATAGCTCGCATTTGCACAGTTATCGACATTCCGCTGGTGGTCACTGTAGTTGGCGACGACACGGATATCGACGCGAGACTGCGCGCAGGAGCTGCAATACTCAACGTATCGGCTGCGGCGTCAACCCCCGCTCTCGTCCGATCAATACGGGAGCGCTATCCCGACATTCCCATAATCGCCACGGGGGGCCCGACTCCGGAGAGTATCGCCCAAACCGCCCTCGCCGGCGCAAACGCCATAAGCTACACCCCGCCAACCACCAAGCAGCTGTTCACAAGCATGATGGCGGACTACAGAAAATAGCGCACAATTATAAACGTAAAAACAGGAGCCGTGTTCTTCGGCTCCTGTTTCTTTAATTATATAAGCTTTATCTTGCGTTATAGCTCTCGAGCGCTATCGCCAGAATGTCCATGGCACGCACAAGCTCCTCACTTTTAATGACATAGGCCATGCGCACCTCGTTTTTGCCCTTGCCTTGTGTCGCGTAAAAGCCCTCGCCCGGCGCGAACATCAGTGTCTCGCCATTGTCCTGAAAGCTCTCAAGCAGCCACTGCTGGAAACGGTTTGCGTCGTCCACGGGCAGCTTCACCATGATATAAAATGCGCCCTCGGGATAACGGCAGACAACGCCGGGTATCTCCAGCAGCCTGCCCATGACGGCATCGCGGCGGCGCTTGTATTCCTCGCGCACCGCGGTATAGTATTCCGAGCTGACTCCATACATTGCAGCCGCGCCAAGCTGGTCGATGGTAGCGCCGCAAAGTCTGCCCTGGCAGACCTTCATGGCATGGCTCATGAGCTCCTTGTTTCTTGATATGAGCGCACCGACGCGGGCTCCGCAGGCCGAAAAGCGCTTGGACACGGAGTCGACAACGACAACGTTCTCCTCCGCACCCTCGAACTCGAGCACTGTGGTCATCGGCTCGCCGTTATAGATAAACTCGCGATAGACCTCGTCGCTTATGATGAACAGACCATGCTCGCGCGCAAGCTCCACCATCATTTCAAGCTCATCCCGGCTGCAGACCGTGCCGGTCGGGTTTCCGGGATTTGTTATGAGTATCGCCCTGGTGCGGGCTGTGATAAGCGGCTCTATCCGCTGTCTTTCGGCGAAGCGGAAGCCCTCTTCCGCCGTTGTGGGTATCGGCTTTATAACGCCGCCTGCCAGGGCGACAAAGGTGCTGTAGTTTGTGTAAAACGGCTCCGCGGTCAGAACCTCGTCGCCCTCGTCAAGTATGCACTGAAGCGCCATCAGCAGCGCCTCACTGCCGCCGGTGGTGGCAAGAATGTTCTCCGGCTCGAGCTGTGCGCCGATGCGCCCGTAGTAGTCTTTGACCGCTTCAATATATTCAGGAACTCCGGCAGACGGAGCATACTCCAGTACCGGTGCGGAAAACTTGTGTACTGCCTCAAAAAATTCATGCGGTGTTTCAATATCCGGCTGACCGATATTCAGGGGAATTATCTTCACTCCTCGTGCTCGGGCCGCGTCAGCATAGGGTGCAAATTTACGGATCGGTGAAAGCTCACATGCTTGGATCTTCTTCGAGAACTTCATTTTTATGACCTCCTTCGCGGCTGTTGCGCCTAGTTTCGCAATTATACTACACTTGACTTGCAGGCGCAACAAAATTTTAAGGACATACCGGGTCACGAACAGGCATAGTATGTACAAACGCTTTGTCCGGGGGTATGCCATATGAAAAAAACAGTCTCAAATGCGCTTTCATTCATCAGTAGGCACAGGAGAATAACCAGCGGGGCAGCGCTGGTGCTCACTGTAGTGCTTGTTTTTGCTCTGGTGAACAGTCCAACCATCGTTGGTGTCTCAGCCACGCGCCGTAATCTGCCAATTTACTGCGTCCAGACGGAGGAGAAATATGTCTCCCTCACCTTCGACGCCGCTTGGGGAAACGAGGATACCGAGCAGCTGATCTCTATTCTCGACTCCTTCGATGTCAAGGCCACCTTCTTCCTCGTGGGCGAATGGGTGGATAAGTACCCGGAATCCGTCAAGCAGCTTTCGGATGCCGGGATGGAGGTCATGAACCACTCCAACGACCACGCACATTTTTCAAAGCTTTCGGCCACGCAGATTGTCGAGAACATAAACGCCTGCAACGATAAGATTGAGGCCATCACAGGTGTGCGCCCCACACTCTTCCGCGCGCCCTACGGCGAGTATGACGACAACGTGATAAAAACCATCGACAACATGGGCATACATACCATCCAGTGGGACGTTGACAGTCTCGACTGGAAGGATCT
>CAZHUG010000045.1:0-17109 GCA_964535405.1 uncultured Oscillospiraceae bacterium
ATGGTTCTGCCCTCACTATCGGTATTTCGCGCCGTTTACGGCTGAAATATAATTTTATTTAAGGAGAAGACATTATGAAAAAACTGCTTGCAATTCTTCTAGCACTGACCATGGTGTTTGCACTGGCCGCCTGTGGCACAAAGCCTGTAAGCACCCCCACGCCCGACGTTAACTCTCCCGAGCCCGGCGGTGAGCCGGAGACCATTCCCCTGACCGTTTGGGTTGGCGACAATTACCCCGCAGTCACCGAGAAAATGATTGCTTCCTTCAAGGAAGAGTACGAGGAAGAGTACAACGTGGTGTTTGACATCACTGTTGGCATTGAGTCCGAAGGCACCTGCAAGGACACAATCCTTGTCGACGTTGAGGCCGCTGCCGACGTATTCACCTTTGCTGACGACCAGATCGTTCAGCTTGTTGATGCCGGCGCACTTCAGGAAGTCGAGAACCTCAAGTTTGACGTTGCCTCAGCCAGCACCAGTGGCTCTGTCGATGCCGCAACCGTCAATGGCAAGCTCTACGCGTATCCCATGAGCGCCTCCAACGGCTACTTCATGTATTATGACTCCAACTTCTTCACCGAAGATGATGTCAAGAGCCTGAACACCATGGCCGAAAAGGCCGCTGCCGCCGGCAAGACCGTCGGCATGCAGTTCGGCACCGATGCCGGCTGGTACATATACAGCTTCTATGCAGGCGCGGGTCTCAACATGAAGATCAACGACGATCAGCTCACCAACAGCTGCGACTGGAACAACGAGACAGGCGTTGCAGTCACCCAGGGCATACTCGACCTGGTTGCCACCGGCGGCTTCGTTGCCGGCGTTGATGCCGACCTCGTCTCCGCAGCCAAGGATGGCTCCATGGTCGCATTCGTCAACGGCAGCTGGAACTCCGTCGCAGCTGAGGAAGCCTATGGCGACGGCTATGCCGCATGCAAGCTCCCCACCTTCAAGGCCGGCGACGAAGAGTATCAGATGTCCTCCTTCTCCGGCTACAAGCTCATAGGTGTTAACCCCCACAGCAAGAACGTCGGATACGCCATGATGTTTGCTGAGTGGCTCACCAACGAACAGAACCAGATTCTCCGTTTCGAGGATCAGGGCGATGGCCCCGCAAACATCGTTGCTGCACAGAACGAAGGCGTTCAGGCAAACCTTGCCCTCGCCGCTCTGTCTGCCCAGTCCGGTTTTGCTACCGCGCAGCGCGTCGGCAACAACTACTGGTCCAACGCTGCTACACTCGGCACCATCCTTGCCAGCGGCAACCCCGATGGCACCGATATTTCCGAGCTGCTCGACAACGCAGTTACAGGAATCGTGGCTCCCATTACCTGATAACACTTAGTTTATCCTAGCAGTTTAACGCGGTTCGCCGGCGGCGCAATCCGTCGCCGGCGAATGTTTCCATATTTGATCCCGCACACCGCCAGGAGGTGATTTTGGTATGGACAAGCCCGCAGGTCACGGATTCGTCAGGTCAATCGGCCGATTCTTTTCTGATTTTGCAAGGGCCGTCGTGCATGGCGATTTTTTTGTCAAGCTCTCACTCGTTTTTATGGGAGCAGGCTACGTCCGCCGACGTCAATATATAAAAGCTATACTGATAACGCTGCTTCAGGCAGCGGCTATTTTCGTATTCTCCAGCTTCTCGCTCCAATACCTAGCGAAGTTTGGAACGCTCGGGACAGTCGCGGCTGAGCAGTATTTTGACCCCGCGACATTCACGAACGTCTGGAACGACTTCGATCATTCATTTAAGATACTGCTATACTCGGTCGTGAGTATTGTCGCGATTGTCGCATTTTTCTTTGTCTGGATCGAGAATGTCAAGATTGCATACCGCCTTCAGCTGGATGAGCAGCAGGGAAATCGAATCAACAGCTTTCTTCAGGATATCAGACTATTCTCTGACGAGAAGTTTCATATCACACTGCTCTCACTGCCTGTTGCCGGTGTATGCCTCTTTACCATTGTACCGCTCATAGTTATGATATCAATCGCGTTTACAAATTACGATCAGCAGCACATGCCCCCATCCGGTCTGTTCACATGGGTGGGATTTACTAACTTCAAATCACTTTTTACAAACAGCCTTACCAACTCGTTTGGCTACGCGTTCGGCAAAATACTCAGCTGGACTCTGCTTTGGGCCGTGCTGGCTACCGCCACCTGCTATGTCGGCGGCGTTATGCTGGCTCTGCTTATCAACAGCAAACGTACGCGTGGCAAGAAAATTTGGCGCACCAGCTTTATAGTGGCGATGGCCGTTCCCCAGTTTGTCTCGCTGCTACTCGTTCGAAACTTCTTTGCAGATGCCGGAATTGTCAACACCATCTGCTCAAACCTTGGGCTGACTGAGCTTCTGAAAAACATCGGACTTGTGCCATCCTACATGACCTATATCCCGTTTCTGACGCATCCGGGCTGGGCAAAGTTTATGATTATTATGATAAACATTTGGATTGGCGTGCCGTATTTGCTTCTCATTGCCACCGGTATACTGATGAATATTCCCCAGGAGCAATATGAGAGCGCGCGCATAGACGGTGCTAACAGCTGGCAACAGTTCAGGCACATCACCATGCCTTATATGCTCTTTGTCACCGCGCCCTATCTCATAAACTCCGTGGTACAAAATATAAATAACTTTAACGTCATCTACCTGCTCACGCAGGACGTGTACACGACCTCGGACCAGCTTATGGCGAACTCGAACGCCAAGGAAATCGACCTTCTGGTCACCTGGCTGTTCCGCCTGACTAACGAGTATTACAACTACAAGATGGCGGCCGTCATTGGCATTGCGGTATTTGTGGTCTGCTCAGTAATTACCCTTGTTGCCTTCAACTATGTCACTCGTGACAATAGAGAGGAGAATTTCCAATGAAACATAAACCTCTCAGAATAGGCGGAAAACGATTTTACCCCATCCGCCACATTGTTCTATTTCTCCTGGCTGCGTTCTGGCTCATTCCGATCGTCTGGCTCGTTCTTTGCAGCTTCAGCGCAAACAACTCGCCCAGCTTGAGTCAGTTTTTCCCCAAAGAGTACACGCTCGACCAGTACAAGAATCTGCTGACCGCGCCTGACGCGGCCAACCAGTTTCCTACCTGGTTCAAAAACACCTTTATCATTGCGGGCTGTAACTGCGTAATTTCATCACTATTTGTTCTGATGGTGGCCTATGCCATGAGCCGCATGCGCTTCCCAGCCAGAAAAACACTGATGAATATGGGCATGATCATCACACTTTTTCCCGGCTTCCTGTCCATGATAGCGGTGTACTTCATTCTCAAGGCTTTCAATATGACCAACAGTCATATCGGGCTCATAATTGTATATTCGGCCTCGTCGGGCCTGGGCTACCTGATCGCCAAGGGCTTTTTTGACACGATACCGAAATCAATGACAGAATCGGCAAAACTCGAGGGTGCAAGTGAAAACATGATTTTCTGGAAGATTATTCTTCCAATGTCCAGACCAATTCTTGTCTATACAGCCATCAGCGCCTTTCTGGCTCCCTGGATGGACTTCGTAATGGCAAAAATCATGCTCAATTCCGGAATTGCCACTGACTGGACTGTCGCAATCGGCCTGTTCGGAATGCTGTCCAAAACACGCCGAACCATGTATTTTGGTCAGTTCTGCGCCGGCGGCGTTCTGGTCTCTATCCCTATTTCGATTCTATTTGTTATAATGCAAAAATTCTATGTTGAGGGTATAACAAGCGGCTCGGTCAAGGGCTAATCTACATCAGCGCAAAAGGACGGATTCGCACAGAAGCTGCGATGTCCGTCCTTTTAATATTTAGGGACATTTTTCATGAGTATCCGTCAAGACTAGTATCATGTGCGATATTTTTGGAGGCAAATGATGAAAAGGTCACTATCTGTTGCTCTTGCTGTACTACTCGTTCTCACTGCGCTATCGGCCTGTTCCGGCGAACCTGCGGCGCCCGATTCAAGCTCTCCTGCCAGCGATACGCCCGAACCCCTGCCAAAGCCGCTTGTGGGCGTAGCTGAATCTGGCATCTTGTTGAGCTTCACCGCCGATGTGCTGGAGACAAACAAATGGTGTCTGGGCAAGGACGGACTCATCGTGTTTGCGTCTCCGTATGAGATTTCATCGTACTCCGAGGGTGTCATCACCTTCACTGTTCCGCATGCAAAACTATCGGGCACACTGATGGATAAATGGCTGCCTGTACAGTAATTGAATTGATTATTTTGCTTTCCATGGGAGCTGAGGTCCGAAATTTGCAGGCGTTAGCATTCTTAATCCCACCTTGTGACGCTTTCTGGAATTTTGGGACATATATGCCTTGCACGCAGCAGGCTTTTCGGTATATAATAGGACAAAATATGACAGGTACGGTGTTAATCTGACATGGTATTTTCAAGCCTAATTTTTATATATGCTTTTTTGCCCCTTTCGCTGCTGGCTTATGTCCTGTGCCGCAGCAGAGAGGCAAAAAATGTTTCTCTGCTTATCTTTTCGCTGATATTCTACGCCTGGGGTGAACCAAAATATGTGCTGCTGCTCATGTTTATGGCTCTGACCTCATGGTTTTGCGCCATACGTGTCGAGCGCTCGGGCGAGGACTCTGCAAAAAAGCGCTGGCTTCTCATATCCTGCGTTATTGACATTGCCCTCATAGGCTTTTTTAAGTATTCCGGGCTCATATGCTCTATATTTGGCGAAGTACCCGCGTTTATCAGCAATATTGCCCTGCCGATCGGCATATCCTTCTACACCTTCCAGCTCATGACCTATGTCGTTGACGTCTACCGCGGCGACGCGGAGGCTCAGGGCAGCTATTGGAACGTTTTGCTCTACGCCTCGCTTTTTCACCAGTGCGTGGCAGGTCCGATTGTCCGCTACAAAACCGTCGCACACGAGCTTTTCGTGGAGCGCGACTCACACAAGGATCTGTTGCCGGGCATCTCCCGCTTCTGCATCGGCCTGGCGAAGAAGAGCCTGCTCGCAAACCCCTGCGGCGCCTTGGCAGACTCACTTCTGCTCGCGCCCGTTGTGGCATCGGACAGCTCCCTCATTGCCGCGAACCTTGAAACGCTCTCTGAACTCACCGCCCTCGGCTCATGGGTCGGCGTGCTGGCTTTTTCCCTGCAAATCTATCTTGACTTCTCAGCATATTCTGACATGGCAATAGGCATGGGACAGATGCTGGGTCTGCACTATCTTGAAAACTTTGACTACCCGTATATTTCCCGCAGCATCACCGAGTTTTGGCGTCGCTGGCACATTTCGCTGGGCACCTTTTTCCGCGACTATGTTTATATTCCGCTGGGCGGGCGCAGATGCTCGAAGACCAGGAGCACCTTTAACCTTTTTGTCGTCTGGGCGCTCACAGGTCTCTGGCACGGCGCGAGCTGGAACTTTGTTTTGTGGGGACTGTATTTCTTTATATTCCTGCTGCTGGAGCGGCTCTTTCTCAATCGTCTGTTCAAGAACCTGCGCATTATTCCGCTGATCTACACCCTGCTCGTGGTTTTTGTGGGCTGGATACTCTTCCATTTCACCGAGATTAGTCTCGGCTGGACCGTATTCCTTGCTCTGTTCGGAGCAAATGGCAATGCCGCCAGTGACTTTGTGACCCTGACTCTGCTCAAGAACAACATTTTCCTTTTGGCTGCATCCATTCTTGCCTGCACGCCGCTTATTAAAACTCTGGGCAACATTCTGTCCAGACAGGCACGCTTGTCCTCCGGCCCCGGCTTCGGCAAGCTTTGGAACTTTTCAGTCTACTGCATCATACCGCTTCTGCTTCTGCTTCTGTCAACGGCCTCGCTTGTGGGTGACAGCTATAATCCGTTCATTTATTTTCAGTTTTGAGGTATTTATATGACCAACGATAATAATAAACGCCACAGCAGGCGAAAAAAGAGAGAGGCGGAACAGCGCCGTGTTCGCCTGGCTATACCGTTTTTTGTTGTTCTATATGTGATCACTATAGTGGCCTTCGCCATCCCGCTGCGACCCAGCGAATCTGCCAGTGAGAAGCGCTCTCTGGCGAAATTCCCGCAATTTTCAGTTGACACTCTGCTGTCGGGCGAGTATTTCAGCAACATATCACTCTGGTTTTCGGACACCTTTCCGGGACGCGAAACCTGGCTGTCCGCCGCATCCACAATGGACTCACTGCATGGCGTGAAGGATGTCGTCATCCACGGTGACATCGGCAAGCCCGATGAAATTCCCGATATCGATACGCCCGCTACGCAAGCTCCGGCGCCAACAAAGAAGCCTGATCCCACCCCGCCGTCCACCCTTCCCCCCACTCCCGAGGTCATCGAGACATCCCCGCCTGAAGAATCCGTGGAGCACTGGGGCGGCATAGACTCGGACAACGAGGCAGAGGTCATCTTCGGCAACGTGCTTCAAATTGGCAATTCGGCATTTGCCTACTACGGCTTCTCGCAATACGGCTCAGACAGGCATGTGGAGCTCATGAACTCCTGCGCGGAGATGCTTGCAAACTACGATGTCGAGCTCTACGATATTCTCATACCCACGAGTGTCGGTGTTTTGGTCTCCTCCGATTTCATGGAGCAGGTGAACTGCTCCGATCAGGGCGCGTCAATAAGCTACATTTTCTCTCAGGAGGACGAGGCCGTCAACAAGGTCAATGTCTTCAACACGCTCATCGAGCACAACGACGAGTATCTTTATTTCCGAACCGACCATCACTGGACCGCTCTGGGCGCATATTATTCCTACGTGCAGTTTTGCGCAGTGGCGGGCTTAGATCCCGTGCCGCTGGAGGATTATGAGCAGATGGACATGGGTGCCTTCCTCGGCTCGTTCTACAGCACCTGCTCACAGAGCTCCGCGCTGCTCCAGGACAACGTCATGGCATATAACCCGCCGGGCGATATCAGCATGAAGATCACCAAGGCCGAGGGCAACACCTTCAAGTGGGATGTCATAACCGACATGTCCAGGAACACGATCTACTCCAAATACATGTGCTTCCTGGGTGGCGACCACCCGATTACGGTTATCACGAACAACGACCTGCCGGATGGCCCGAACTGCGTTATTATCAAGGACTCCTTTGGCAACCCATTTGCCCCCTTCCTCAGCCAGCATTACAGCAATGTATATATTATAGACTACCGCAAATACAGCGCAATGACCCTGCAGTCATTCGTCCAGCTCTATGATATAGACGACGTACTGCTTGTCGAGAGCCTCGCAATGGCTCAGGGCGATGGTACGCTCGACCTGCTGGAGTGGTTTTGCAAATGATTATAAGGAGAACAGATATATGTCGATAGAAAAAGGACGCGCATACTTCAGGCAGTTTGGCATGGAGGATAGAGTAATTGAATTTACCGTATCCAGTGCGACAGTTGAGCTTGCGGCTCAGGCGCTGGGCACCGAAGGCGCAAGGATAGCAAAGAGCCTTTCCTTCAAGGCAAACGACGGCCGTGCAATTTTAGTTATCGCAGCCGGTGACGCACGCGTAGATAACCGTAAATTCAAGGATAAATTTGGCTTCAAGGCAAAGATGCTCACCGCGGACGAGGTGCTTGAGCTCATTGGTCATCCGGTGGGCGGCGTTTGCCCATTCGGGATAAATGACGGTGTCGCTGTGTATCTGGACGAGAGTCTCAAGCGCTTCACCACCGTTTTTCCCGCAGTAGGAAGCGGCCGGAGTGCAATCGAGCTCGACCTTGAGGAGCTTTGGAAATACTCGAACGCCATTGAGTGGATAGACGTGTGCAAACTGCCGGAATGAGCTTTTTGGCCAGACGCAGCGCACGTATACATCTTTAAAAATAACCAGCCCGGACTAAATGTCCGGGCTGGTTATTTTATGAATGTTCCGCTTGAAGTCAACGTGTCTAGATCCTCCGGCGGTTTATTTTAATATTGCCTTGTTGTAGCTTTTCTTGCCACGGCGCACAACAACGCCCTGACGAAGCTCCTCCTCGCTGAAGGTCTTGGCTATATCGTCAATCTTCTCGTCATTTGCGGTCACGCCGCCCTGCAACACGTTCCTTCTGGCCTCGGACTTGGAGGCGCACAGGCCGGTCTTGACGATCAGGCTCAGAATATCAATCTCGCCGTCAGTCAGATCGTCGGCAGTCAGATCGGTTGTAGGCATATGGTCAGCGTCGCCGCCTGCAAACAGTGCGCGGGCACCCGCGCGCGCCTTCTTAGCCTCCTCCTCGCCGTGGACAAGGGTGGTGAGCTCGTAGGCAAGAATTTCCTTGGCGTCGTTGAGCTTGGCATCCTTCCAGTCAGCCATCTCATCAATCTGCTCAAGCGGCAGGAAGGTCATCTTCCGCAGGCAGTTCATGACATCAGCGTCATCGAGATTGCGCCAATATTGGAAAAAGTCAAAGGGGCTGGTCTTATCGGGATCGAGCCAGACAGCGCCGGCCTGGGTCTTGCCCATCTTCTTACCCTCAGAGGTGAGCAGCAGTGTGATGGTCATGCCGTAGGCGTTCTTGCCAAGCTTTCTGCGGATGAGCTCTGTGCCGCCGAGGATGTTCGACCACTGGTCGTCGCCGCCGCACTGCATCACGCAGTCGTATTCCTGGTACATATGATAGAAGTCGTAAGACTGCATTATCATATAGTTGAATTCAAGGAAGGACAGGCCCTTTTCCATGCGCTGCTTATAGCAGTCTGCCCGGAGCATGTTGTTAACCGAGAAGTGAGCGCCGACGTCGCGGAGCATGTCCACATAGTTGAGATTCAAGAGCCAGTCGGCATTGTCAACCATAAGTGCTTTGCCATCCGAGAAGTCGACAAACTTGCTCATCTGAAGCTTAAACCTCTCGGCATTTGCCTGAATTTCACTCTGTGTCAGTATCTGTCGCATGTCAGTGCGCCCGGAGGGGTCACCAACCATGGTCGTGCCGCCGCCAAGCAGAGCTATCGGCCTGTTGCCGGCGAGCTGAAGCCTGCGCATAAGGTTTAGCGCCATGAAGTGGCCGATATGCAGGCTGTCCGCCGTTGCGTCAAAGCCTATATAGAAGGTGGCCTTGCCGGCGTTTATCAGTTCACGTATTTCTTCCTCGTCGGTTATCTGTGCCAGAAGTCCGCGGGCCTTAAGATCCTCAAATACTTGCATTTTTATATCTCCTTTTTATTACTTATTATTTTCGTTTTCGTCAATAATAGCAGCCGCCAGCTGCGCGCAATAGGAGATGTAGTCGTCACATTTGTCATGACTGCCGCTTGTTATCACCATTAGGTCATCACAGCGCACAGCAGCAAATTTTTTGTTGAATTCCTCTACCAGTCGCTTGGTATGCTCGGCAACGGGAACGGCCTTAGAGCCGACTCCGTCCTTGGCTGTGGCAAAACCCAAAGCCATAACAGCACCTGTCACCGCTCCGCAGGCTTCACCTGAGCGCAGTCCGCCGCCAAATCCAGCGGAGACCTGTTTTGCAGTCAGCTCATCGATACCGAGACGCTCAGCCAATGCTACAATTACGCTCTGAGCACAGTTGAAGCCCTGGGCGTGAATTGCTGTAGCTTTTTCGCCAATGCTCATTTCACTCTGCCTCCTTCTTATATATATCCGCCGCAGCAAGCTGTTCCTCAGCGCTTGCCAGGGTGGTTTCCGTGATATGTTCCCCGCCATGCAACCGGGCAAGCTCACGCTTGCGCCCGTCTCTATCCAAGGGAACAACTGCGGTATAGGTTCTACCGCCCTTTTCGGTCTTTTCAATATGGAAATGCGTATCCGCCATTGCAGCAATCTGCGGCAGATGTGTCACGCATATAACCTGTTTTCTGCGCGAAAGCCTCGACAGCTTCTCACCCACGCGCTGGGCCGCGATGCCGGAGACACCGGCGTCAACCTCGTCAAAGACCATTGACTGCACAGCATCCCGCTCCGAGAGCACGTCCTTCATGACAAGCATGATGCGCGACAGCTCACCGCCGGACGCGATTTTCGATATGCGCCCCGGTTTTTCACCCGCGTTTGCGCTCATCAGGAATCTAACCTCGTCCATTCCGCTCTCGTCAAAGCCCGGCTTGCCGTTCATCGGCACAATCTCTGCTTGGAAGCGCACAGACGGCATTGACAGCTCCTTGAGCCCCGCCTGTATGTGCTCTTGAAGTAACTTGCCGGCAGCCTTGCGCTTCTCAGACAGGCTCTTTGCGGCATTATACGCTGATTTTTCTTTCTGTGCAAGTTCTCTTTGGAGCACTTCGCGCCTTTCCTCGGAAAACTGAAGCTCATTTAGCTTCGCCACAGAGCTTTCAAGCTCGGCAATCAGCCCCGCCTCATCAGCATTATATTTCTTCTCGAGCCTTCGAAGCTGCGCAAGCCTTGTTTCAAGCCTGTCATACTCGTCCGGAGAAAAATCCAATGTTCGGCGGAAATCGCGCAAGTGCTCTGCCGCGTCCTCAAGCGATGCGAGCGCAGTGCCTATCCCATCCGCCGCCAGGCTAAGCTCCGGCGCATATGAGACGGCACGATCCACCCAGCCGGCGGCTGTGCCTGCAAGCTCCGCCGCGCTGCCGTCATCACCGTAGAGCGCGTCATAGGCCGCATCCACAGCCTCCGTGAGCTTTCCGGCATTGCGGAGCATGTCACGCCTTGCGGAGAGTGTCTCCTCCTCACCGGCGCGCAGGTCGGCCGCCGAAAGCTCCTCAATCCTATAACGAAGCGCATCTGCCAGTCTCGCCTTCTCTTCCTCGTTCATGTTGAGTTTTTTCAGCTCGGAGAAGGACTGCCTGTAGTCATTATAAACCGTCCTGTACTCCGTCAAACCTCCGCCAAAACCGGCAAAGCTATCTAAGTAATCCCGGTGCCTCGACTCATCAGTGAGCTGGCGTCCATCATTCTGACCGTGAATATCCAAAATACCGGCGCCCAGCGTCCGCAGCTGTGCGACGGACACGGGCACACCGTTAACGGTGGCCGAGCTCTTGCCATCAGCCGAAATACGTCTGCGGATAATCACGCTGTCCTCAAGATCAATTTCATTCTCCTGGAACCAGGTCTCTGTCCCATCGGAGCTAAAAACCGCTGTCACTGAAGCCTTGTCCGCACCGCTGCGCACCAGATCACGACTGGTTCTGCCGCCCAGAATGGCCTGCAGAGAATCTATAACTATGGATTTGCCCGCGCCTGTCTCACCCGTCAGAATGTTCAGTCCCGGGCCAATCTCAATGTCAGTCTTTTCAATGACTGCTATGTTTTCAATATGGAGTTCTATCAGCATAGGAAACCCCTCCAGCGTCCTTTAGAAAAGTGACTTAATCTCCTCACAGAGCTGTTCTGCGCTCTCGATATCCCGCATTGCCATAAAGAGAGTATCGTCACCTGCAACCGTGCCGAGCAGAGCGGTAATCTCCATGTCGTCCAGTGCCGAGCAGGCCGCCATGGCTAAACCCGGCAGAGTCTTAATGACGATAAGATTCATCGCCGTATCGCAGGACATAACACTTTCCTTAAATATCTTGCGGAGGCGTCCGCTGTGTGCAACCGCATCGTCCTGTGCCGCCGCCGCATAGCGATATCGACCGCTCGACGATAGCTCCTTCACAAGTCGCAGATCCTTAATATCCCTTGAGAGAGTCGCCTGCGTGCTCTTCACGCCTCGTGATAAAAGCTCCTTCATAAGCTGGTTTTGGGTCTCAACATCTGTCGAGTTGATGATTTCAAGTATTATATTCTGTCTGACCGATTTCATCGTCCTACACTCCTCACAATTTACTCATTGCAGTCTCGTAAAAGCTCCTGACACCCATGTCAGCCATTATAACATAATTCTTTGAGCGACGCATCCTTATTTCATCCCCGGGTTCAAGCTCAATCCCGTCCGATCCGTCCACTGAAAGTATTGCTCTGCGCCCGCGCAGACGCTCCGGACTCACCTGCACAGTGCGTTCAGGCGAGAGCACAAAGCTCTTGGCAGCCATCGCATGTGCGCAGATAGGCGTCACAAGTATCGTCTCCGCCTCAGGCTCCACCATCGGGCCGCCAGCCGACATTGAATATGCTGTTGAACCTGTTGGTGTCGCCACTATTACACCGTCGCCTGAAAAATTTGAGACCGTCACACCGTCTGCCGATACATCCAAACCAATGCAGCTCACATCGCTTTTGATCACGACATCGTTCAGTGCGCAGTCTGAGAAAATCCCGCCATCGCCACGATGCAGCTCAACGTCAATCATCATACGACGGCTCTTGCGATATTCGCCTCTTGCGGCCTTGCAGACCAGTCCGATATTCTCCGGCTCAAGTCCCGCCATGAAGCCCTTTGTGCCGACATTGACGCCGAGCATGGGTATTTGAAGCTCCGGCGCCTGTCTTGCGACATGCAGAAATGTGCCGTCTCCTCCGAAGGATATGATAAGCGACGCATCAGGCATCGACTTTGAAAGCGGCTGCATCGCAGAAGCCTCCGGAAGCTCCACAAAGACCGGACTTATGACCGTCTTGAAGCCGTCGCGCTCCAAAAGTTCCTTCGCCTTCAGCGTCAGAGCCAGCCCCCCGTCTCGATAGGGGTTCGGGACCAGGACTATTTTTTTCATGCCCTCTCCAATTCCGCGTGCGAGGCTGCCACAATTGCGGACACATCCGGCGCAGCCGCCTCAAACGCACCTTTTTTGAGATATCCAAGATATTCTATATTGCCCTCGGGCCCGCGGATCGGCGAATAGCTAAGACCCATAACCGTGTAGCCCGCTGTCGGCGCAAAATCCAAAAAATCCTGTAAAACGCGCTCATGTACAGCGGGGTCGCGCACAACGCCCTTTTTTCCAACGTCACCCCGTCCCGCCTCAAACTGGGGCTTTATAAGGCAGACTACAGGCCCGCCCTCGAGCAAAATCCCATGTACGGCAGGCAAAATGAGCCCAATTGAGATAAAGGACACGTCCATCACGGCCATATCCATGGTTTCCGGGAACATGTCGGAGGTCATGTGCCGCGCATTGCAGCGCTCCATCGAGACCACCCGCTCGTCACTTCGAAGACTCCAGGCAAGCTGACCGTAGCCCACATCCACCGCATACACGCGTGCCGCGCCGTTTTTGAGCAGTACGTCGGTAAAGCCGCCGGTGGATGCGCCACAGTCGATGCAGACCAGGCCCTCCGGCGAAATTGAAAACACCGACAGCGCCTTCTCCAGCTTATACCCGCCCCTGGACACATAGGGGCAGCTTGCCCCCCGAACTTCAATGTCGGCGCTCTCAGACACAGGAGTGCCGGGCTTGTCCGACTTCTGACCGTTAACATACACAAGTCCGCTCATTATAGTTGTTTTTGCTCTTTCCCGGCTCTCAGCCAGACCAAGGTCAAACACCCTCTGGTCAAGTCTGATCTTCGCCATTACATCAGCTCCCTGATTTTTCGGGCTATGCCCCCAGCATCAAGGCCGTTCAGCTCGCGCAGCTTATCTGTTCCGCCCTGAGTCACAATGCCGGCTCCGAGGTTTATAAGCCTGCTTTTTATCGCCATGCCCGATGCCGCCGCAAGCAGCTGCCTGCCCACGCAGCCTGCGTCGCAGACCTCCTCGGGAACCACCAGCCTGCCCGTGCGCTCAAGCGAGCGGAGCACCGGCCCGGCATCCAGAGGCAGCACGCGACCAAGCTTTATGACCTCAGCTGATATGCCCTCGGCACTCAAAATCTCCGCCGCAGCAAGCGCCTCGTTTATCATCGTGCCGTAGGACACAAGCGTCACATCAGCACCTTCGCGGCAGATAGTGCAGCTGTCAGAGCCGCCCTTAATATAAGCGCCCTCGCCACCGCGGGGATACCGCAGGGCGACAGGTCCGGTTTCTTCGTATATGGCATGCCTCAGCATGTCATGCAGCTCGGCAAAAGACGCCGGACACCAGATTGTCATGCCCGGAACCGCAGTCAGATAGGCAATGTCAAACACACCATGGTGTGTTTCGCCGTCCTCACCCACCAGCCCGGCTCTGTCAACGCCGAAAACGACGTGCAGTCCCTGCAGCGCCACATCGTGAATGAGCATGTCAAAAGCCCGCTGCAAAAAGCTTGAGTAAATTGCCGCGACAGGTAAAAGTCCCTGCTTTGCCATGCCCGCAGCCATCGAAACCGCATGCCCTTCGGCTATGCCGACATCGTAGCAGGAGTCCGGGAAGGCCGCGGCGAAGTCATCGAGCCCCGTTCCGCTCTCCATCGCGGCGGTGATTGCGTTTATGCGCCCATCATCCCGCGCCAGAGAGCACAGGGTCTGACCAAATACATTGGAAAAACTGCGTGAGCTCTTTTTAAGCACTCCGCTGTGAGGATTATAGGGCCCTACGCCGTGATATTTCTCGGGATGCAGCTCGGCAAAGGGATAGCCCTTGCCCTTTTTTGTCACCACGTGCAGAAGCACCGGCACGCGCATCTCACGCGCCCAGACTATCGCGCTTTGAAGCGCACCCACATCGTGACCGTCAACCGGCCCAAGGTAATAAAAGCCGAGATCGTCGAACATGTTATCAGGCAGGATCGCGTCCTTTACGTCCTCCTTCACTCTGTGGAAGAAATTATAGACCGGCTTAATTTTGCCGACAGTGCCCCTATAAAGGCGCTTAAATTCAAAGTACTGCGGCTTAACACGCATACGTGACAGCAGCCGCGACATTCCGCCGACATTTGAGTTAATCGACATGGCGTTATCGTTTAAGATCACCACAATGGGCTCGCCTGACTGACCGGCGTTCGACAAGCCCTCATAGGCGAGTCCTCCGGTCAGGGCACCGTCGCCGATGACGGCAACGACATCATAGTTTTCCTTGAGTTTCGTTCTTGCCCGAGCCATGCCGAGCGCGACGGAAATGGAGTTTGAGGCGTGCCCGGCTATGAAGGCATCGCAGTCACTCTCGTTCGGCTTCGGAAAGCCGGAGATGCCGCCAAACTGACGCAGCTTGGAAAACTCGTCGCGACGTCCGGTCAACAGCTTGTGCGTGTAGCACTGGTGACCAACATCAAACACAATCCTGTCGCAGGACGGGTCATAAACCCTGTCAAGGGCAACCGTCAGCTCCACAGCACCGAGGTTTGAAGCTAAATGACCGCCTGTCTTGGCAAGGCTCGCTATCATAAATTGCCGTATCTCCCCGCAGAGTGCGGGCAGATCAGATTCTGGAACGCCTCGTAAATCCGCCGCGGAGTTAATTTTTTCAAGTATACCCAAAAATATGTCCCTCTTAAAATATAATCAATTTTTTCTGCTGCCCATGCGATCCGCCAGCTCGCAGAGAAATTCTGCATCACCGAGCTCACGGGCGCAGTCCTTTGCCATGTTCGTGATAGTCTCGATCATCTGCTTGCATTTTTCCTCGCCATACATGCTCATGTTGGTGACTTTGCCCTCCTTCGCATCGGAGCCGATCGGCTTTCCAAGCTCCTCTGCTGTACTGAGCACGTCGAGCATATCATCGCGAATCTGGAAAGCCACACCGAGGCAGGAGCCGTAGCGCATGGCAAGATCAATTGCTTTTTCACCCGCGCCGGCGGCCGCGGCGCCCATTGTGCATGCCGCAACAAGCAGGCTTCCTGTTTTTCTCGACTGCAGCTCTGAAAGCTCCTGGGCATTGAGCGTTTTGGTTTCAGCCAGCATGTCAATGAACTGACCGCCGCAGATGCCGTCTATTCCGGCAGCAGCGGATAAAAACTCGGCGCACTGGGCACGGCGCTCGGCTGAAAGCTCCGATCTCAGAATCGTCCCAAACGCCTCTGCCTGAAGTGCGTCACCGGCGAGGACCGCCGTGCATTCGCCGTAAACTATGTGGTTTGTGGGCTTGCCGCGGCGCAGCTCGTCGTTATCCATGCAGGGCAGGTCGTCGTGTATGAGTGAATATGTGTGCAGCATCTCAACCGCGCATGCAATAGGCAGTGCGGCATCAACATCGCCGCCACAGACACGGCAAAATTCCAAGGTCAGAAGCGGACGAATGCGCTTTCCGCCGGCTGTGAGGCTGTAATTCATGGATTCCAGCAGCCCGTCGAAGCTGAAGCCGCGGCGAGCGCCGTACAGCTGCGCAAGGGCGGCATCTATCGTGTTTTTATATGCCGCGTATCTATCATCGTATGTCATCACGCTTATGCCTCCTCAAACGGCAGCTCCCGGGGTTCACCGTCGTCGCCTTTGCGGAGCTTCACGACCTTCTGCTCTGCCTCGTCGAGCTGCTTCGTGCAAGCGGCAATCAGCCCTGCACCCTCCTCGAACAGGCTCAAAGACTCAGACAGAGCGGCGTTGCCACCCTCAAGGGATCGCACAATCTCGCTGAGTCTGGTCATCGACTGCTCAAAGCTCATTTTTTCTTCACTCATACGGCATCCTCCTTAGTCTCAACGCGGCAGTCAAGCTCGCCCTTGGCAAGTTTCAGCCGCAGTAAATCGCCCTTGTTCACCTGCCTGGAATCGCGCAGCGCCTCGCCATTTGAGTTCATGGCAATTGAATAGCCGCGGCCCAGAACCTTCAAGGGGCTCAGTGCGTCCAGCTTTGAAGCCAGACGGATATATTCGTTTTTCTTTCCGGCAAGCACAGCCTGCTGTGCGGCGCTCATACGAAGCCGCACGGAGTCAAGCTCTATGCGCCGCTGGTCAATAAAGCCCGTCGGGCTCTTCATAACCCGGCGAGAAGCCATGTCCTCAAGAGCCGCCCGACCCTGGCTAATATGTTTTCTGGCCGCCTGCAGCATCCGTGCATCGCTGCCCAACAGCAACTCGCGCAGCTCGCCCATGTCGGGCACTGCAAGCTCTGCGGCGTTGCTCGGCGTTGCCGCGCGCAGATCCGCCACAAAGTCCGATATAGTAACATCCGGTTCATGCCCCACAGCGGAGATGACCGGCAGTTCACTTTCAAATATAGCGCGCGCAACACGCTCGTCATTGAAGGCCCAGAGATCCTCAATTGAGCCGCCACCGCGACCGGTTATAATAAGTTCCGCTACCTTATAGCGGTTTGCATAGCGCAGCGCACCCACTATTTCCGGCGGTGCCTCGACACCCTGCACACGTACAGGCAGCAAAATGACCTTAGCAACGGGCCAGCGTTTATGCAGCACTCGAATTATATCGTGTACAGCGGCGCCGGCTGACGATGTTATAACCGCAATACTGTTCGGGTATTTGGGTAAGG